>JAZREW010000032.1:0-34973 GCA_045661005.1 Acutalibacteraceae bacterium
AGGTAGCATTTTTAAGACCCGCCTCATCACCATCAAGAAAATCAAGCATTTCAACCTTAAAGCCATGTCGTTCTGTCCAACGGGTATACATACCTACTATCATCGAAACCCAATCCATAGCCTCGGTACCGCCTGCACCTGCATGGAAGGTTAAAATTGCATTATTCTTATCGTATTCACCTGTTAGTAAAGTCTGTAATCTTAACTCGGCTAATCCACTTTCAAATTCATTTATTGTGGTTTCAATTTCTTCTACCACAGATAAATCCTCTTCCTCATTACCCATTTCAATTAAAACAGATAAATCATCATAAAGAGAACATAAATGATCGTACTTTTCAACCGTATTTTTAAGCTTACCTGTTCTTTGTAATATTTTTTGAGAATTTTCCATATCATCCCAAAAACCTGGGGCCGAAGCCTTTGCTTCAAGCTCTTCTATTTCCCTGGTAAGCTTTTCATATCCTAAAGCATCCTTTAAGTCACAAAGCTCAGGGTTGTTAGCTTCAAGTCTAAGCTTTAATTGCTCAAATTCAAGCATAAATTTCCTCCGTTATTATTTTAAATTATTGTAGCTTTAAAAACTAAACCTTTATTACAAACGCACACCAATTATCTTTATAACGCTCTGCCACAATTTTAAAGCCGTTTTGCGCCACAGCCGCAAGTACATCATCTTTTCTAATATCAATAATACCGGAAATAATTAGTACGGCATCTTCATCCATAAAAGCAGCGGCATCGGGCAATAAACGAATAATTACATCTGCCACAATATTTGCACAAATCACGTTATACTTTCCACTTACCTTATCAGCAAGGTCGCCTACTATAAACTGTGCCTTTTCGGTTATATTGTTAATTTGAGCATTTTCGTTAGCAGTTTTAACCGACTGTGCATCAATATCAACACCAATAGCGCTCTCAGCTCCCAACAATATAGAAGCTAAAGCCAAAATACCGCTGCCGCAACCAATATCAAGCATTTTAGTATTATCCTTAATATAACCTTGCAAAAGCTCTAAACAAAGCGAGGTTGTAGCGTGAGTGCCTGTACCAAAAGCCGCACCCGGATCAATATTAAGAACTGTGCGTCCGTCAGGATTTTCGTATTTTTCCCAGCTTGGCACAACTGCTAATCTTTCACCTATTTCTATAGTGTGAAAATACTTTTTCCAGTTTTCGTTCCAATCGGTATCATCTACACCAACAGAACCCACCTCAAAAGGAATATTTTCTGCTGTAAAGCGCTCTTTTAAAAATTCAAGACTTTCAGCCGCATTATCACACTCTGATATATAAATATGAATAATCGAATTCTTTCTATCCTTTAAAATTAGTTCTTCATCAATAAGATCAATGTGAGCAATATCCCACGCATTCTGCTCTAAATCCGAATAATCTTCAATATAAATTCCATATGGTACGGTCATATTAGCAATAGCCGCCGCTGTATCAGTATACTCAAGCGGTACTGATACTGTTATTTCAGTCCAATTCATTGAAATTACCTCACAAAATCTAAAACTAATTAATTATACCACTAAAACCCAATAATTTAAAGAGTTAATTTAATAATTTTGAAATTTACCTAAAAAACAGCAGAAACGCCAAAGCGAAACTGCTGTTTTAAAGTCTATAAACGTCTTAATATTTCTTTGTTTTGAGAAATAATATGACCAATTCCAAAAATTAAATACATTGTAATTAAAGAAAGTATTATTCCAAAAATCAATAAACCTATTGATAAAATCAGAAAAATAGAATCAAAAATATACAAAACTGCAGCTACTGCCGCAAACAAGAGAAATATAGATATTGCCACAATAACAGATATTGCTTTAATAACCTTATCTATGTTTCTAAAAGCACCTTCAGAATAAGCTTTGGGAGATAAATTTAGTCTATCCCTGGATGTTGAAGAGTTAATATCCTCAAAATAGGTTCTATCAGTATGGCTCAAATTAAGCGCCTCCCTCTCTCTCAACACCAATGGTTACATTCTCACCGTTAATATCCCATTCCTTAACAAATCCCTTAGGCTCTGCAACGGTAATAGAATTAGCCAATGTATCTGCACTGATTTCATCTTTATTTTCTAAAGCTATTTTGGTAACTACTTCGCTACCGCTAATAGTAATACTAATGTGATCGGTAACGTTAAAATCAGCTTCTTTACGCATTGTTTGTAATTTGCTTACAAGCTCACGTACAAAGCCTTCATCAATAAGCGCTTGTGTAAGTGTTGTGTCAATAGCAACTGTAACACCACGGTCAGAAACGGTATAGAAACCTTCTTTCTGTTGAGCTTCAATAAGCAAATCTTCAGCAGTAAGCTCAATTTCGCCTATAGAAATATTAAGCTTTATAGCACCGTTAGCATCAAGCTCTGCCTTAGCGGCGCTACCGTCAATCTCTGCCAAAATGTTGCGAATTTCGCCAAGCTGTTTACCGTATTTCGGACCCAAGGTTTTAAGCTGTGGCTTAAAGCTATAGCTTACAAAATCATCAACCTTATCAGTAAAGCTTACATTTTTAATGTTAAGCTCTTCACGGATAATATCGTTATAAAGATCCTCTAAAGCTTCACCGTCAAACTTAACATACATAGTAGCCAAGGGCTGACGGTTTTTAAGTGAAGAACCGTTTCTGGCAGAACGTCCCAAAACAACAATTTCAAGAACTCTTTCCATCTGTTCTTCAAGCTTTGTATCAATAGCGTTTTCATCTACTACAGGGAAATCGCACAAATGAATACTTTCAGGAGCTGCTTTATCAAGATTTCTAACTAAATTCTGATAAATATTTTCAGCCATAAACGGTATCATAGGAGCGGCAGTTTTAGAAATAGTAACAAGAGCTGTGTAAAGGGTAAGATATGCGGTAATTTTATCATCTGTAAGTCCCTGTACCCAGTAACGCTCACGACCACGGCGTACATACCAGTTACTCATTTCGTCAACAAATTCCTGTAAAGCACGTGCAGCCTCAGGTATGCGATAGTTAGATAAATTATCATCAACTGCTTTTACTGTAGAATTAAGACGTGATAACAACCACTTATCCATAACAGTAAGCTTATAATCGTCAATGTTATACTTTGTTGGGTCAAACTTATCAATATTAGCATATAACACATAGAAAGCGTATGTGTTCCACAAAGTACCCATAAACTTACGCTGACCCTCAGTAACCGCTCTATCATGGAAACGATTAGGCAACCAAGGAGCAGAGTTAGTATAGAAATACCAGCGTATAGCATCGGCACCGAATTTTTCTAATGCATCAAACGGGTCAACTGCATTGCCCTTTGACTTACTCATTTTTTGACCGTTCTCATCCTGAACGTGACCTAGAACGATTACATTTTTATAAGGTGCCTTATTGAAAATGAGGGTTGAAATAGCAAGAAGTGAATAGAACCAACCTCTAGTCTGATCAACAGCCTCAGAAATGAAGTCTGCGGGGAATTGAGATTCAAATAAATCTTTGTTTTCAAAAGGATAATGATGTTGTGCAAAAGACATTGCGCCCGAGTCAAACCAACAGTCAATAACCTCAGGAACACGGTGCATCTGCTTGCCGCACTTTTCACACTTAATTGTAACTGCATCAATAAATGGACGATGAAGTTCAATCTCATCAGGGCAGTTATCAGACATAGATTTTAACTCTTCAATACTGCCTATTGAGTGCATATGACCACATTCACAGGTCCAAATATTAAGTGGTGTACCCCAATATCTATTACGTGAAATACCCCAATCCTGAACATTCTTAAGCCAATCGCCAAAACGACCCTTACCAATACTATCAGGAATCCAATTTATAGTATCGTTATTTCTGATAAGGTCATCCTTAACAGCGGTCATCTTAATAAACCAAGATTCACGTGCATAGTAAATAAGTGGAGTATCACAACGCCAGCAATGTGGATAATCATGCTCAAACTTAGGTGCATCAAACAAAAGACCTGCTGCGTCTAAATCCTTAAGAACCAACGGGTCAGCATCCTTAACAAAGGTGCCAACATAAGGTGTTTCAGCAGTTAAATTACCGCTACCGTCAACAAACTGAACAAACGGTAAATCGTATTTTCTGCCCACCTTAGCATCGTCCTCACCGAAAGCCGGAGCTATATGAACGATACCGGTACCATCAGTCATAGTAACATAACTGTCACAAGTAATGAAGTGACCTTTTTTATTTTGCTTTTCGCAAACAGGTTTTACAAAATCAAACAAAGGCTCATATTCCTTATGCTCAAGAGCAGTACCAACAAACTCTTCAACAATCTCATAAGCAGGAGCTTCTTCTGTAGCGAGCTTACCAAGCACCTTATCCAGCAAAGCCTTAGCCATGTAATAAACATAACCGTCATTAGCTTTTACCCTGCAATAGGTTTCATCAGGGTTAACACAAAGAGCTACGTTAGATGGCAATGTCCAAGGTGTAGTGGTCCATGCTAAGAAGTAAGCATCCTCACCAACAACCTTAAAGCGTACAACTGCACTACGCTCTTTTACACTTTTATAACCCTGTGCCACTTCGTGAGAAGAAAGCGGAGTTCCGCAACGAGGACAATAAGGTACAATTTTAAAGCCTTTATAAAGCAAACCTTTATCATAAATCTGCTTTAATGCCCACCATTCAGATTCTATAAAATCATTATGGTAAGTAACATAAGGGTCGTTCATATCCGCCCAGAAACCAACGGTTTTTGAGAAATCTTCCCACATACCCTTGTATTTCCAAACGCTTTCTTTACAATGACCAATAAATGGCTCTAAACCGTATTCTTCAATCTGCTCTTTACCGTCAAGTCCTAAAAGCTTTTCAACCTCAAGCTCAACAGGCAAACCGTGGGTATCCCAACCGGCTTTTCTTGGTACCATATAGCCTTTCATCGTTCTGTAACGTGGAATCATATCCTTTATTACTCTGGTAAGAACGTGACCTATATGTGGCTTACCGTTAGCAGTAGGAGGACCATCGTAAAATACGTATGGTTCGCCCTCAGCCTTTGAGTCAATACTCTTTTCAAATATCTTCTCATCAGCCCAAAATTTTTCAATTTTCTTTTCTTCTTCAACAAAGTTGATGTTAGGTGAAATACTGTTATACACTCGAAAGTGCTCCTTTCAATAAAACCAAAAGCCCCCCGCCGGTCAGGCGAAGGCACTTTTATAATAAATTTTTAGCCGTAAATTAAGATAAAATTACTCTTTAACAGTAGGGATTTGTTGCTTTAACGCTGCTCTGGTTTTACGAACCTCACCAAGATTAGCGGTAAGACCCTCATCAGCTCTACGCATAATATCATCAACAAAATCTTGAGCTGCCTTACGCATCTCACGGCTCTTAGTTTGAGCAGTAGCTATAATCTCAGCAGCCTTAGCCTGTGACATTTTTACAATTTCTTCCTGAGCTACCATAGCTTTAGCACGCTCTTCTGCGTTACGAATAATACCGTCTGCCTCACGCTTAGCGTTGGTAATAATATCGGCACGATCAGCAACAATGCCCTTTGCCTGCTTAATCTCTGCAGGAATGTTAAGACGGATATCGTCAACAACAGCTCTTAATTTTTCAATGTCAACAATGGTCTTTTTACCGGGAATTTTAACGCCGCTATCAAGTACCTCGTCAAACTGTTCTAATAATTCGTCAAGTGTCATTTTTTCTTCCTCCAACCGATTATACGGTAAATTATTTTTTGATCCTATTTATAATATCCTGCATAATTACTTCAGGCACAAAGCTAGAAATATCGCCACCCATAGAGGCTATTTGCTTAACCATGCTAGAGCTTAGATACATATTCTCTGCAGCTGTTGTAAGAAACAGGGTTTCAACATTTGGATTTAACTTCTTATTGGTGAGAGCCATCTGAAATTCATATTCAAAATCAGACATAGCTCTTAAGCCTTTTATAATTGCAGTAGCACCGGTTTGTGCGGCATAATCTGCTAACAAACCGCCAAAATGAACTACCGAAACATTATCAAGATTATGTATGCACTTTTCAATCAAACCAACACGCTCTTCAGGTGTGAAAGAACTGTGCTTTGAAGAATTACTTGCCACAACAACTATAACCTTGTTAAACATTTTAGAAGCTCTTGTGATGATATCAAGATGCCCTATAGTTACAGGGTCAAAGCTACCCGGACAAAGTGCTATGGTCTTTTCGGTCATAACTGTTCTCCTTTCCGGTAAACAGTAACCAATACCTTTCCGTAGCGATATGTGCGGTATACACTAAAACCACCAATGCTTTCTTCAAGCTTTACGTCTATCGGATGCTCACACACAATTGAACCGTAATCACTCATCAAAGGCAAAACTGCTTTGATAGCCGGTATTAACATACCCTCATTATATGGCGGGTCAAGAAATACAATATCAAAAGTATCTCTACACATAGCACAAAAAGATAAATAATCACTTTGTACAATACGTGCCTTATCTTCAAACCCGCAAGCAGAAACATTACTCTGTGCGGCTTTAATTGATTGCGCCGATTTATCCACCAAAACAGCAGATGCGGCACCTCGGCTTAAGGCTTCAATACTAAGCTGACCCGAGCCCGCAAACAAATCAAGTATACGCCTACCCTCAATATCAAAATGTAAGGCGCTAAACAAACCTTCTTTCACCCTGTCAGGCGTGGGTCGAACATCCATACCTGCAGGAGTTACAAGGCGCTTTCCTCGGGCAGTACCCGTGATAACTCGCATTAACATCACCATAAAAAATAATAGGTAAAGCAAATATATATAGTTACAGTACCTATCACATTATCCCACTAAACACCATACTTTGTCAATAGTTTTTTTGAAAAAATACCTGTTTTTTATGATTTAAAGGCAATAATTCTTGAAACCGGCTTTAATTTTTGTTATTATTTGTATGTAAGGAGAAATACAATGAATGAAATATATTTACTAAATACAAACCGTATAACCGAAACTGATTTGCCGTTAAGCTTTAAAGACTACAAAACAAATTTAAAAAATACAGAAAAAAGAATTTCTTCTTTTGTAGCTTACGAATTTGTAAAATATATTGCCTATAAGGATTTCGGCGCAAAATCAGAAGATATAAAGTTTAAAACAACTAGTAACGGTAAGCCTTATATCGAAAATGCAAACGGGTTTAATTTCAGCATTTCTCATTCAGGTAATTTAGTTGCAGTTGCAATATCTTTTGAAGAAATTGGAATAGATATTGAAAAAGTACGCAAAGTAAACCTGCAGTTATGTGACCGCTTTTTCACCAAAAACGAAAAAGCTTACATCACCGCTTACCACGATTTTGAAAATGAACGTTTTTTTGAAATTTGGACCAAAAAGGAAGCTTATATAAAATTTCAAGGCAGTAGTATTTCTAAGCTTACCGCTATAGATGTTTTACAAGAACAGTTGAATGAAAATTTCTACACTTTCAAAAGCAAAGATTTTTGTTTATCAATTTATTCAAAAAATAATACAAAACCAACAATAAAAAACCTTGCTTTCGCTGAGATTATTAGTGTTATTAATAGTAATATTATTGTTGAAAACCAGAGTTATTTGTGATATACTATATTAGTTATATTATGTTTGATTGAAGGAGTATTTTTGTGGCAGATTTAAAACACGAAATTGAAAGGCGTCGCACGTTCGCAATAATTTCTCACCCTGACGCCGGTAAAACCACGCTTACCGAAAAATTCTTGTTATATGGTGGTGCTATACAAACCGCAGGTTCTGTAAAAGGAAAAGCTACTGCAAAGCATGCAGTAAGTGACTGGATGGAGCTTGAAAAACAAAGAGGTATTTCTATAACCTCTTCTGTTATGCAGTTTGAGTATGAGGGATTTTGTATTAATATTCTTGATACACCGGGACATCAGGACTTCTCGGAAGATACCTATCGTACCCTTATGGCTGCAGATAGCGTTGTAATGGTTATTGATGCTGCTAAAGGTATTGAGGCACAAACCCGTAAGCTGTTCAGGGTTGTAGCTCGCAGAAACATACCGATTTTCACATTTATAAATAAGCTAGACCGTGTAGCTCGTGACCCATTTGAATTGTTAGACGTGCTTGAAAAAGAATTCGGAATAGGCACCTACCCTGTTAACTGGCCTATTGGCTGCGGTGTAAGCTTTAAGGGTGTGTTTGACCGTGACAAGCGAGAGCTTTTAACCTTTAGCGACTTACACAAGGGTCAAGAGCGTATAAAACCCACACCTTGTGATATAACCGATATTGCAAAGCTTGATGAGCTTATCGGTCCCTATCAGCGTGAAGAACTTGTTGACCAGATTGAATTGCTTGATGGTGCAAGCTATGAATTCGACCTAGAAAAAGTTCGTTGCGGAAAGCTAAGCCCTGTATTTTTCGGTTCTGCCCTTACAAATTTCGGTGTAGAGCCTTTCCTTGAAAACTTCCTTAAGATGACTACTTCCCCACTACCCAGAGTTTCGGGTGATGAAGAAGTTAGCCCATTTGAAGATAATTTTTCTGCATTTGCATTTAAAATACAGGCTAATATGAATAAAAACCATCGTGACAGAATTACATTTTTCCGTATTTGCTCAGGTAAATTTGAGCGTGGTGCTGATTATTTCCATGTACAAGCCGGCAAGCCGGTTCGTTTATCACAGCCACAGCAGATGATGGCAGAAGAGCGCCAGGTTATTAACGAAGCCTACGCCGGTGATATTATTGGTGTTTTCGACCCCGGTATTTATTCTATTGGCGATACTGTTTGTTCTCAAAAGAGAAAGGTTCAGTTTGAAGGAATCCCCACCTTTGCTCCCGAGCATTTCACACTTATAGAACAGAAAGATTCACTTAAAAGAAAACAGTTTGTTAAAGGCGTTGAACAGATAGCTCAAGAAGGTGCTATTCAAATATTCCATGAACCGAATACCGGTATGGAACGTGTTATTGTTGGTGTTGTTGGTGTGCTTCAATTTGAAGTGCTGGAATACCGCCTTAAAAACGAATACGGTGTGGATGTTATACGTAACGACCTACCCTATCAGCATATACGTTGGGTTAAAAACAAAGGAATTGATATTAAAAAACTAAATCTTACATCTGATACTAAATGGGTACAAGATTTCAAGGGTAACGACCTGCTAATCTTTACAAGTGAATGGAATATCAACTGGGCGCTTGAAAGAAATGAAGGACTTATTCTTGAAGATTTTAGTAAGGATTAATTTGGAGGTCTTATGAAAAAGTATCTCGAAGCCGGAAAAATAGTAGGCACCCACGGCGTAAAAGGCACATTGCGTGCACAAGCCTGGTGTGATTCAGGCGAATTTTTAAAGCAGTTTAAATATCTGTTTTTAGATAATAACGGTCAGGAAAAAATGGCCGTTTCTTCGGTTCAACCACACGGCAATATTGTTTTAATTACGCTTAAAGGAATTGACAGTATTGAAAAAGCTGAAACACTTAGAAACAAGGTGTTTTATATTAACCGTAAGGATGTAAAACTTCCTGAAGGCAGATATTTTATTGATGACCTTATTAACTGTACAGTTACCGATGCCGACACTCAAAAAACATTAGGCATTCTTACAGAGGTTTCTTCTACAGGCGCTAATGATATTTGGCACATAACAGATAATGGTAAAGAATATCTTGTTCCCGCCATTGATGAGGTTATAGTATCTGTTGATATTGAAAATGAGACCATTGTTATAAGACCTTTAAAGGGGATTTTTGACGATGAGGATTGATATTTTAACCCTGTTCCCCGAAATGTGCGAAACCGTAATGAATGAAAGCATTATAGGCAGAGCGCAAAAGGCCGAAAAGGTAGAAATTGTATGCACAAATATTCGTGACTTTTCGGGCAATAAGCACAATAAGGTTGATGATATGCCTTATGGTGGCGGTATGGGTATGATAATGGCAGCTTCCCCTATTTATAACTGCTACAAAAGCCTTTATAATGAAAATGAGCCAAAGCCACATTTAATCTATATGTCACCTAAAGGTAAAACCTTTACACAACAAAAAGCTATAGAGCTTTCTAAGCTTGACCGTGTTGTTTTACTTTGCGGTCATTACGAAGGAATTGACCAAAGAGTTATTGATGAAATTGTAGACGAAGAAATTTCTATTGGCGATTTCGTTCTTACCGGTGGCGAGTTACCGGCGTTAACTGTGGCGGATGCCATTTGCCGAATGCTTCCGGGTGTGTTGAGCGACGATTTATGTTTTGAAGAAGAAAGTCACTTTTCAGGTTTACTCGAATACCCGCAATACACTCGTCCTGCAGTATGGAACGAAAGACAGGTTCCCGATGTTTTACTTTCGGGCAATCATGCAGAAATTAACAATTGGCGAAGAATTCAATCTATTTTAACGACCATTGAAAATCGCCCTGATATGTTGACTTTTGATAAATTATCTGAAAAAGACCGAAAATTATTGAAAAAATATAATGTCGAATTTTAGGACATGTACAAAATATACAAATTTTAGATATTGCAACTGGTCATTGTTGGATAAATATTAGAACTTATTCACAAATAATTGACTTAATCATTAAATGTGGTATAATAGTAAATGTAAGTTTAAACAAATTTAAAACATTAATCATAAGGAGAAATTACCATGTGCGTTAAAGATGTTGTTATTCAAAATCAGGCAGGCTTACATGCAAGACCCGCAACCTTTTTTATTCAAAAAGCAAATGAATATAAAAGCTCTATCTGGGTTGAGAAGGATGAAAGAAAAGTAAACGCAAAAAGCCTTTTAGGCGTTCTTTCACTCGGCATTGTTGGTGGTACAACAATTAAGATTATCGTTGACGGTTCTGATGAAAAAGAAGCTCTTGATGGTCTTGTAAGCTTAGTAGAGTCCGGCTTCGCTGATTAATGTATTTTATAACTAAATATTTAAAGAGCAAGGTTTAAACCTTGCTCTTTTTTTATACAAATTATTCGTTTATAATATTAATTTGGCACATTTTCATTGTGGTTAACGCCGCCTTGTGCGTTTCGGGCGTAACGCCAGCACAACAGCAAGCATCAACATATATTTCTTTCTCAGGAAAATTCGCTTTAAGTATCAACGCATTAGATACCACACATATATCGGTACAAAGTCCTATCAGCGTAATATCAAAATCTTCATTTTCTACAGCTTTTCCTATAACATTGGCAAGTTCTGTTGAACCAAATGTAAGTTTTTCAACACATTCGAAATCTTTGTCCTCAAGCGCTTTTGATATTTTTTCATCAAGCTTCCAACCGTCAGTACCCTTAATACAATGTGGAACAGGTAGTTTTTCACCCTCTAATGTTTTTGAATAGTTTTCAAAATGAGTATCAAAAGTGACAAAAATATCGCCATTGAAATTTTTTATTTTATTTACAGCATTATCAAGCATAGCTACTGCCTCGGCAGTACCAAGCGCACCGTCAACAAAATCTTTTTGATTATCTACAACTACTAATATATGTTTCATATAATAACGCTCCTAACAGAAACTTTATAATGTTGAATAACCTATAAACTATTTTGTTTAACTATTTGTAAAAATACGAATTTCACCGTTAAAATCCAAATGAAGTTCTTTTTCATTAGATTTCACTATTTTTATAACAGTAACCATTTCATCAGTAATTTCAAGGCAATCTAAAGTAATAGTTTTTGTAGCATCATCATATGTATATCCTTCGCATAAATCGGCATCATTCACAGGATTACCGCAAGCGCAGGAATAACTAAAGCTACCGTCTTCACCAAAACGAATGGTTTCAATATCGTGTTCTGCGTCTCTTGACCACGAAGTATTCACAAAAGAATATTTGCTATAGTCAACACTTGAATTATTAGTTTTCAAGGTTTTGTTACAACCCGCAAACAGTACAATAATTACAAAAAACAATAAAAATAAAGAAATGTATTTTTTCATTCTTAAACTTACCTTTAAATTAAACCAAGCACACCAAGAATAATAAACATTAAAACAAAAACAACAGGACACACAAGCTCTGCAACTAATGCGCTTTTTTTGTAGCCTTTGCGGCGTAAAGCTATAGATGCCGCCACACCTAAAACAGTAAGTGCCGGAACAAAATAGATTAATTGCGAAAAAATATTATCATTGTCACCCGTAATATCCATCAACAAAGCAACAAAAGTGAAAAAAGGTACCACAACAAACGCAAGAATAAAATTAAATATTATTGAAACTATATCCATTGGTTTGCGCTCAAAATCCTGTTCTTTTTTAACAAGAATTACTGTAAGAATTAATGCTAATAAACTTATTAAAGCTGATGGTATAACAACCTTATTGTCAAAAATAGAAATGTGAGAAAAAACAAACGAATTTTCAATTGGTGTTGGGTATTCAAAGCTAATAAGCTTTACACCCTGCGCTAATAAAGTTTCTTCATCGGTATATTCAATTTCATCTAAATCGTAATATAAAATTTGCGGTTCAAATGGCTCGTTATCAAAATAATCGTACTTAGTGTCACCCATCAGATAGTCAGCATATAGCTTGGTAAGTAAAACGATACGACCATTTTCATCTTCTCTAAGGGTGTAGGAATTTTCATCATCACCCATATCGCCAATATTACCAACATAAACACGGGTTTTAGTATCAGTATATCCATCGTTTCTATCATAACGAACAGAAAAAACTTCGTTAATGGTTTTTGTTTCGCCATTTAATTCGTATGTAATTGAAAAAGGAAACTCTTTTTCGGTAATGGTAGGCTTTTTTGCAATACTACATATAACCGAATAAATCGCCATTGCGAAAACTGCCACAATTAGAATAACACAAGGTAAGAATAACTTTTTAGATTTCATAATAAATCTCCCCGTATTTTATTATGTTATTTTTAGCTTTTGCTAAAATTTCATCAACATTAGCGCCTGCAATATCTAACCCCTCTGCAGCTATGCGTGAAATTTTTGGAATTTCGAAAAAGTTTTGTGCCAAAGCTTTTATGTATGAAAAGCCGAAATCGTTTTCACCAATAAAACCGCCCGCTGTGGTAATATAATATATCGCTTTGGCATTGCAATTTCCTTGTGGTATACCCTTAGAATTATAGTTAAAAGTCAAACCGCATACAGTGATATTTTCTAAATAAGTTTTTAAAACAGCGGGAAACATCATATCCCAATATGGCGCAGCAACAACTATTGTATCCGCCTTAGAAAACTGCTTTGCAAGCTTGAAAATATTATCGGAAAAATCCCCTTTACAGTTTGCCATATCACGAATTTCTAAGCCTTTATCGTCAAGCGGTAAAATATCCATATCATATAAATCAACATTTTCCCTCTCGCCCGACAAAGTACTCATCAAACACTCTGCAAGCTCTAAAGTGCGAGAATTTTTTCTTACACACGCATTAATAAATAATATTTTTTCCATATTTAAAACTCTAATGTATCTATTCTTTCAAGTAGCTCTGCTAACATTTCTTTGCATCTTGCAATTTTAGCGGGGCTGTCAGCCTCTTCAGGACGGCGAACGGCACGGCGAAGCATACGTGTATAGCCAATAACCATTGCTTTTTCTGCAACGCTTTTGCACACAGCTTCATCATCAGTGCCAAGATACATTTTAAGAGACATATCCCAGAACTTTTCTGCTGATTCGTGAGTATATCCAAAGAAATTCATTGTAACCTCATGGTCAAGCTCAGAATAACCTATAAACGCATTAAACATAGAACCCAGCTCAAATACAGGATGTCCCATACATAAGGTATCCATATCAATAAGCAACGGTTCACCGTTTTGAACCATAATGTTATTGGTGTGATAATCACCGTGCATTAATGTATTTCTTTTTGGAACAGCTTCTATTAAAGCACGTAGCTTTTTACCCTGCTCTTCAGGAATATGGTTAGCTACAAAATCAGCCCAATCGAGAGCAGTTTCTTTCATATCGGGGACTTTACCGTCTTCCACTTCAATAGCATGAATACTTTTAAGCATATCGATATAATACTTAGCCGCCTCGGACATATCATCAGGATTATTACGAATAAGTTTTGTTACGCTAACTGCGTTTAAAAGCTCTGTAACTGTACCATAACCATCACCCACACGAACAATGCCATAAGGAATAGCTGTATTTATGCCTAAAACAAAAGCACGTCTTGCATTTTCACGTTCTTGTTTAATTTCAGGAAGAGCATCTTTTGCAAAATAGGTCTTTACAATAGTTTCATCATCATAGCGGTAAACCGCACCATTAGCACCCTTTGCAATAAACTCGCAACCCTCAACGCTCATTCTTTGATATGCCTTTTCAACAGTAACCATATCGGTAAAGCCGGTCATATCTAAAACCTCGTAAACATCGGGTGCTACGTTAATAATAGCAAGTTTAGATTCTTCCTTTCTAAGCTTTAAAATAACACGCAAGCCTGCGGAAGAGATATACACTAATTTATCAGCGTCTACAACTACATGCTTACCTGCATTTTCGTTTTTAATATTAAAAATTTTCTCTTCTGCTTCAGCAGCATTTGTAGCATCTATTCTGCCCTCAATAGCAATATACAAAATATCATTGTCTAAACGAAAAGTAACGTTCATTTTTATTCTTCCTTTCCAAATACAAGTTCTGTTAATGTTTTATATTCAATCCAAGCCGAAGTGTCAGACAAACGGTTGGTTAAATCTGCAATTGAGCGATAGTACCAAGCCTGCTCGGCAACATTTTTTTGATTAAATCTTTGCCACATTGCATCGCCCTCTACCTTGAAATCACGGTAAACAGAACGCATATTTGCAAGCTTATCACCAAGCCATACCATAAGCACTGCAATGTCTTCAGCATTTTTAAGAACATTCAAAGATTCTTCCTTACGTATACGCCAAGTAGCTTCGGGTGGTAGGTCTGCTCTCTTGTCTTCTGTTTCAGACTCTACAAGCTCACGCACACGGCTACCGAATTTTTCTTCAATTTCATCGATTGTAATACCTGCATCCTCAACAACATCGTGCAAAGCGGCGGCGGCAATAAGATTTTGATCATCTGTCATACTACCTACAATCACAGCTGCTTCCATTGGATGTAAAATATACGGTGCATTACTTTTTTTACGTCGCATTCCATCATGAGCCTTTACGGCAAATGCGATAGCTTCACTTACAAGTTCCATCATTCAATCTCCAAAATATCAGCAAATCCGGTCATTTCAAATACTTCCATAACTTCTTCGCAAACGTTTTTAACCTTCATAGAACCCATTTTTTGCATCTTTTTCTGCGCAGTTAAAATAACACGAAGACCTGCACTTGAAATATACTCCATACCCTTTAAATCAAGAACAAGATTTTCAGCGTCACCAATATCCTCATTAATGGTCTTATCAAGAGCAGGAGCTGTAATGGTATCTAGCCTGCCAATAACCTTAACAATGGTTTCCTGACCGTTTTTCTCAATTTCAATAGTCATACACTTAAATCTCCTTTATAAGTTTTTAATCATAGTTAGAATATTTTCGCCGTTTTCATAAGTATAGTCAAGCGAATCCATCGTCTTCTTGGCAATAAAAATACCAAGACCGCCTATTTCTCGTTCATCTGCTGAAAGTGTAATATCGGGGTCTTTCTTTTCAAGAGGATTAAAAGGAACACCTTTATCCGTCATTTTAAAAGTAACCTCACGCTTTTTATCATCAAAACCAATGCTTAGCTTCATATCGCCCTCACTATTCGGATACGCATAGTTAGCAACATTAACGAATACTTCTTCAATAGCAACACAAATTGCCGTTTGAACCTTCATAGGACATTCAAAGCTTTCCAGCTTTTCCTCTACAAATCCGATAACTTCAGATAACGACTCGGTTTTAGCCGGAAATGTTTTTTCTGCCATATGCACACCATCCTTTTCAGGTTTGAAGTCCAGCATCAGCATAGTAATATCATCAAACTGCGGAGCCTCACCCACAAATTCATCAATATTAGCTTTCAATGCGGGTAAAAGTTTCACAGCATCTAATGTAGTATTTTGGTTCATAAAAGATAAAAGTCTATCTTCACCGTAAAGCTTATTATCTATGTTTGTAGCCTCTGGCACGCCATCGGTATATAAAAACAATCTATCGCCGGGATATAACGTAATCTCGCCTACACGGTAATTAAATCCCTCCATACCGGCAAGAACAAAACCTGCACGTGTTTTTAAATATTCAAACGAACCGTCTGCACGTTTTAGCAAAGGTGGATTATGACCCGCATTTGCAAACTGAACATTACCTGTAGCTAAATCCAAAATGCCCATCCACGCAGTAACAAACATACCTGATTCATTATTTTCGCAAAGCTTTTCGTTGGCTTTTGTGAAAATATCATTTACTGCCATACCGCTTTCTGCAAGGTCCTTTATAATAGTTTTAGCGGTCATCATAAACATTGCCGCAGGAATACCCTTGCCCGAAACATCGGCAGCAAGGAAAGCTACAGAATTATCACTTAGTTTATAGAAATCGTAGAAATCACCACCAACCTCTTTAGCCGCAATCATTTGAGCATAAATGCCAAATTCTTCGTCTTTTGGAAAATCGGTGGGCAATGCAGAAAGCTGAATTTGTTTTGCATACTCAAGCTCTTTGTCAATACGAGCCGCAGCTTCTGCAATGTAGCGTTTTAGGGTGGAAACCGTAGAGTTAATATCGTCAGAAAGTGAAGAAAATTCCTCGTTAGAGCGAACATCTACGGTTACGTTTAAATCACCTTCAGTAATTCTGCCTAAGGTATCATTAATCTTTTTAAGATTATTAATAATAACTCGTTTTATAAGTATGTAGATAAATACAAATAACGCCGCAAATATAAGCACCTGCATAAAGATACTGGTATAAAGCGAAGCATCACGCATAAACATAGCTTCAGACTCAGGCTGTGCCGCAATAATGCAATAGCCTTCAACAAACTTAAATACATACATATATTTTTTGTAGTTTTCAGTAAAGCTTGTTTTTCCATCTACAATATCAGCATAGTAAAGCGTTGTAGCTGTTTTACCGTTTTTCATTTCTTGTGGCGGGTCAATACCTATTTCAGAAATAGAAACGCCTGAGTATTCATTATCAATTACTAAAGACAAATTATTGTCACAAACAGCAATGAAACCGCCTGTACCAACGTGGCGATTTTTAGTAACATCAACCACAAACTCGTTAAGCATTTCGTGGAACTGCTCGGCATCGTAACCAACCTGTATAAAACCGCCATCATTCAAATTAATGGCCGCATACTTTCGCCAAACTGTTTCATCTTTTCCTCGTGGGCTATATTGTTGCACAAAAGAATCTTGAGTTTTTAAAACATCAACAAATTCTTTTGATTGAGCCTTGCTGTTCATATCATAGTTTCCTATAACATCAAGCTCAGTAGAATCAATAATTAAACCACTAGCATCAACAACATTAATCTCTTTAATATCATACTTACCTGCTAGCGCTTGTAATGATAAATTCAAATCATTTTCATAGTCTTCTTTTACCTTTTGAGCAATGCTTAAAAGCTGAGCATCAGATTTTCCTTTTATATCTGACTCAACGTCATTAATAGCCGCTGTAAACACCTCTTGTGTTTCAATCTGCACCATTCCGTTTTGAAGAATAAAAGTAAAGGTACTTGTAACAAGGTAAGCCGCCACTATACACAAAAGCAACCAACGTTGAAATGTGTTTGCAATTCGCTCACTACCTTTTTTTCGGGTAAAACGTTCATGGCTTAAAAGAGATACTATAATGATTGCAAATCCTACTGCAGCAGCATTACCAAGTATCATTGGAATAGTAGCACCTTTAACAAACTCAAAAGCGTAAGATGAGTTATCCATATTAGTTAGGAAAATCAAAATCATATGAATAACTTCGCAAACAACGGCAATGCAAACACCATAACCCCAAGTTGGCTTTTTATTGTCAAACATAAGCTTTCTCAAGCCTGCCGCCATAAAACCGGCAAGTATGGTAGCGACACTACAAACAAGCTGTGTATATTCTCCGCCGCCCCAATATACAGAAAACCAACGATATAAACCGCCTATAAAACCGGATATTATACCCGCTGGCGCACCAAAAATCAAACCTGCAGACAATGGCGCCGCATCACGTACATTTACGGTGGTTCCAAGCCACTCTACACCAAAACTAGAAGCAAAAGCAGAAACACCACCGAATAATAATCCTATAATAATCTGTTTTGCAAAATAGGGCAACTTTTTTGTAGGTGTATACTTATCCGCCAAATACACAACAAGCACAAGAATACAATTAAGTAGTACCGGAATAATTAATCTCATTCATCTTCTCCTTAAAAGAGCTTATCTAAAAGTGACTGCACCAAATTCGCCAACAAATCACCAAGAACACCAATTCCCAAAAGCAAAACCATATATAAGAACATACTACTTTTGCTTACCGAATTTTTTGATAGATTGTAATAGAAATTAAAATGTCCCTGCTGGCTATATTCTCGATTTTGATTCCATTGGTATGTTATAACATCCTCACACTTATACTTGTTTGGAAGATAATCTTTATACAAATTTTCTTCTAAACGTCTAATACGATAGCAACCCGCATCGTTAAGCTCATAATTCTCATTAATAGCAAGTGTAATAACTGCTTTCTTTAATTTTTGACGGTGAAATGCACCTATTCTTGTAATTTCTTCGGGCAAAAGTCTAGCTTCGTTAATTCTGATAGAATAGCCGTATTTTTCAGAAACCACAGGTGTTGTAATAAGATCTCTCAATCTATCAAGCGCATTTTGTGCATTAACACGCACCCTGAATATTTCGTCTAACGATTTATGCGGCATACGCCAGATAAAATAAGCTTCATCGTTGTCAAGATATTGATTAAGTTTTTCTAAATCTACACCTATTTGCGTACCGTTAGACAATAGCTTTGTTTGAATTTCTAATGTGCTTATATGTACTATATCTATTGTCTTTCCGTTATATGCAATTTCAGAAGTATGCTCATTTTTCTTGTAATCTACAATACAAGCCGCACTAAAGGTTGCCTGTAAAATTTTAGTATCATTAAAAAGCAGAGATACATCTTCAATTTCATCACACGAAACAGAAAACGGTACGTATACGTATAAAAACTTGCTCGCCTTTATTCCACGTATACGAACAGCTACATCAACATAACTATTCCCTTTTGGATTAAGCCAATTATTTATGTATACCGTACTGGTATCATCACCATCAACCCATATTGCCCAACCGTCATCTGCAAACTTTTTTTGCTTTTTAGACATAACCTTCTCTGCCTCACTAAATAACAAATTTAAAAATTAAGACTTTTTATTTGTTGCCAACTTATAAGTAAGCAAAACAATCAAGAGCGCCATAAACAAAACTGCGCTTACTTTATGAATTATAGATAACACGGCAATACCGTGAACATTCATAATAACAATACCAGTAATTAAAGCAATACCGTAGAATGCTCTCATAATTATTTCAAGTGCAGGAATTTTCCAATCTTTTTTTGTTAAAACAGCATTAGCTATTAAAACCAAAACGCCAACCACAGAAATAGCAATATGTGCAGTCATTCCTGTTGCTCTAAGCAAAAATAATAAAACACCAATCACCAGCATTGCAGGAGCAAAAATTAAATCCTTTTTCATAAAATTTCCTCCTTAAAATATTATTTTTTCTTTAAAAGCTTATCAAGCCCAAAGAACAAAAATCCAACAATAACAAAAGCCGCCGAAAGTATACCTATCCACATAAGAACGCCCGAAACACCTTGTGTATCAAGATTTACAAAGAAATAAGGATAGATGAGTGGGGTTGTTGTTGTAGGTATTAAAATAGAAGAATCAAACTTTAAAATTGAAGCTTGAATAAGCAAGAATATTACATATGCCAAAGGGAAACCAATAGAAGCTATAGGATAATACCATTTGCACTTCTTACGCTCGTAAAACAAGAACCAATCAGCTATATACAATATTGGAAGTACAACATGGAAAATAAGACTTCCTACACGCCAGTTAGCCTGAGGATCACGACCTTCTGCACCAGCAAGCATAATATTAAATACAAGGAATGTAAGCAAAATGCCAAGCATACCTATAAACTTAAATATTGGAGCCGCAGAAACAAAACTGTCTTCTTTCTTTTTAGCAGTTTGAATAAGTGCGGTAAGCATAATGCCAATACAGAAAAAATTGCTGATATTAGTGAAATGCACGTAGAAATCCCAGCGGATTATACTGATGTTGTCAAAGATTCCAAGACTTGCGAAAAGACCTACAAATCCTAGCGTGACATAGATTGTTTGATAAATTAATTGTGCCGTTCTGTTTTTTATCAAAATAAACTCTCCTTAAAATTAAAATCAAACCCTAAAATCAATAACTTTTTTTACCAAACAAGTTATTCAATTTATTATAGCATAAAAGCAGTAGCGGTGCAATATTTTTTCATAAGCTTACAGCATCGTGTTTAATTGTTTTTGAAAATAAAGAAGTAAAAATCCCGCCCACTTCCGTGAACGGGATTTTTGTCTCTAGTGTCCGAAAAAGAACTGGCCAAAAACCGAAGATTTTTACAAATTATTGAATTTCAAAATTTAAATAATAATCCCCAACCGATATAAATAAAGTACGGTTAAATTTTGAACTTATTTTTGCAGTGCCGTCTTTTCCATCTATAACCACAGCATAACTTTGTCCTGTAAACCTCCCCCAAGAAGTGACTTTGTAGGTGCCTTCATAGGTTTTTCCATTAGTTTTGTCACTTATGATAAGTTTACCATCTTTTGCTGTGCAAGTGAGTTCGATTTCTTTAGAAAATGCAAAAAGATTACTGTCATCATCAGAAAAATCATATCCCGTTTTATGTGCTACTACAGAAAACGGCTCTGCCTTTTGTGCCATAGATAACATCCAGGTGTGTTTTTCAATAGCTGGTTTTGCAAAAACAGCATAAAGAATTATGCATAATACAACTAATATTGGAATAAAAATATATTTTTTAATTTTCAAGACAATTCACCGTCCTGAGTGTATTATAGCATAAAAGCTGCGGAGTCGCAATACCTCTTCACTATTCACTATTACTTATTACTTTCCAAAAATCCCGTTCGAATTTTATTTTGAAGTAAGAGTGGAGAGGTAAGAAGTAAAAATCCCGCCCACTTGCGTGAACGGGATTTTTGTCTTTCGACTCCGAAAAAGAACTGGGCGAAAACCTGATTTTCCTTATTTATTCAAATTCCAAAACATATGTTGCGGAAATTTCTCCACTGCAATCAAATTCCAACTTCGTATCATACCAACGAATTTCTTGAACATTATATTCATAAACCGGTGCGCCATCGTTATATATCAAAATAGATTCTTTGTCAACCGTTTTTTCGTTAGAATTGACAACCTTGATTTGCGCTTTAACGGGACCGAAAGGCCACGAAGGAGAACCTACTTGATAAAGGATAAATTCATACTCACTATTAGGACTGTTTTCTCGATATATTTCTCTTTTTTCAAAATGTTCTGCATAAATTAAAAGCGAAACGAAAGAAAATATCGCAACCAATATAATAACAATCAATGCAATAATTACAACTTTGAGTTTCTTCATATAATCACCGACCTTTAGTGTATTATAGCATAAAAGCGGTGGAGGCGCAATACTTATTACCTCTTACCTATTACTTATTACTTCCCAAAAATCCCGTTAGAACTTTTATTTTGAGGGAAGAGTGAAGAGGTAAGAAGTAAAAATCCCGCCCACTTACGTGAACGGGATTTTTGTCTTTTATACCATAAAATACGAACATAACATTTTTATATTTAGGTCATTAATTCAACTCTGAGTGATAGGTTTTAAGTGATACTCATAATGAAACCGGTCTTAAAACCTGATTTGTTCTAATTTTCCTTATTTGAAGATTTGTTTGAAAATTATTGCATACTAAAATTAACGCCTAAGATTATATTTCTATCAATACTTCTTGCTCTAAAGAAAACATTATAAGATTCAGTTACAAGTATATATTGAAATTTAAAGCCTGCATCGAAATAATTTACAATACACTCATAAGTATCTATCAAGAAAATACCTTCATATGTTGAAACCAACTCTTCAGATGCAAAATTAACGCTACCGTAATCCCCTTCGCCATATCTACCGACAATTTGTTTTGCATCTGTATCCGAAAGACGGTAATTACCCCAAAAAATTTCATCTCCGATATGGAAAATATCCCTGGTATGATTCATTATTCCATAACCGTTCTTCCTAAATACGCTCTTAAGTTGGAGGGTTGTTGCATCATAATAAAACAAAGTACTTCCGGTAGTGCCGGTTTCACCGATATATAAAATATTGTCTTGCTTATTCAAATATAATTTCGGTTGATAAAATGACCAACCCCTATCAGGAAGAATTTGTGTCAATTGGTTTGTGGCTATATTCTTTTTATATACGTCACAGTGTTGGTCGTGTTCGGAATAATAAATATAATTGCCATCAACACAAAAAGATGAAACCTCATGTTCAAAATTAAGAGAAAATATTTTGGCAAAGTTTGATTTTGAAAAAATATCAATTTTGTATAAATCGGGTAACGAAATATAAATTTTATCACCAACAAGATTAATTTCTGCGGGTTTTCCTGCGAGCGGAATATTACAAACCGGTACCATCGTTTTTGAATTTATAACAACCAATCGATTATTGCCTGATGTTATGGCATAAATTAAATCATTTTCAGTTGTCCAATTTACCACGTCACCGTCAAGCTGATATAAAACAGCATTCGCTTTCATGGTTTTTGAATTGTTTTCTTCTTTTGCGTTGTTTGTGCTTAATAAATTCATATTTTCAGGCACACTCATTTTTTGAGATGTTGCCTTCTCCAAAACACCGTTATCTATATTTTCAGGGGGCGTATTATTGCTTGTTACCGTGTCTTTAGATGAAGTTTCAACATTGTTTTGGGGAGAACTGTTTTGGGTTGATTGATTTATGTTATTATTGTTATTATTGTTGCTATTTGTGTTGTTAGTTTCACTTGAAACTACTGCTGAATTTTCATTTACATTATCGGATTTACTTTCTACCGAAACAACACCGCTTGAATTTGTATTTGCATTTGTATTTGCATTTGTATTTGTATTTGTATTTGCATTTGTGTTTGTATTGGTATTTGTAGCTTGTGACACGTCGCCTATGTTTGAATCAGTATTTTTTACTTCTTTATTACATGCAGTCAGTGTTAAAACCAATAAAAGACATGAAATTATAACTAAAATTTTTTTCATTCGACTCACCTCTTACTTAAATTGTACCTTCAAAAACGGAAAGATGCAAGATTTTATATCAATGCAGTAAAAAATTACTTTTTCTCAAAATTAAATTTAATAAACGGTGCTGCAGGATCAGTAATATCCCAAATTTCAGTATTGAAGTTACAATTTGCCGGTAATACATTTACAAAACTACAATTTTCTTCTTTTACGAGATTTTCAGAAGGTATCTCATATAATTTAGTGCAACCATCCGCAAATCCAAATACATTTATAAAATCAAAAGTGCCGCTCGGCTGATATGAATCAATAATTCCGCCGATCAATGGATGAACATTATCACCATACTTTTTATTGGTATTTATTTTTATAAAACAATTACTAACGCTCATGCTTCCTTTTGAATTTGCTACACCACCAAAAGCGCCTATGTGTGAATAATATGTAGAACTGTGCAAAATCTCACTTTGAACGCAAATATCCGTGAAAATTTCCTCTCCGCTTCCGAGAAGACTCCCCGAAATAGCGCCTGCATTTACCGAATCAGAGCGCACTTGTAATTTTGTATTGCTCTGCAGTCGTTCACATTTGAGTTTTGCATTATCGGTTACAAAAATATCGCCAACAATTCCTCCTACGAGTAAAACATCTGTTTCAACATTGATATTACCATTGACAATGCAATCGGTAATTTTACATTCCCGGGTTGGATACACACAACCTGCAAGAAGACCTATTTCGGTAAAATAATTGCTTTCATAGGTATATGTTATGTTAACATTTTCAAGATGAAGATTTTTGATTTCCGCATTTCCGACTATCCCGAAAAATCCACAAGAATAGTTGGCGTTATTGCCATAGTCATCATATAAAAGTTTTGGGGACAGATTAGAAATAGTAAAACCTCTACCGTCAAAATTGGATGAAAAACGATAGGTACCATTTCCGATAGGCAAAAACTCTACTCCAGCCATATCAATGTCTGCACCGAGCGCAAAATGCACTCCATTATTCATTTTCCCTGAATTAATTTTTTCAGATAAATATATTAATTGCTTTGATGTTGTTATCAAGTAAGGATTCGACTGTGTTCCGTTTCCACCCGAAAATTCATTATCTGTAATAGGCTCAAAGTCTTGAGATATATTAGGATCAGAATTTTGTGATTGAATAACATTATGTAAATCGTTGAGTTCTGTCTCACCCAATGTTTTGAGATCACTCGGAGTTTCTACATCACTCGGAGTTTCTACATTACTCGGAGTTTCTACATTACTCGGATTTACCACATCACTTGGTGTTGCCACATTTCTTGGCGATTCCGATTCCACATCGCTTGGCATTTCCGTGTTGCTGAGCGTTTCTGTATTACTTGATACTTCTGAATTACTTATCGAAACATTCTCAGTGCTACAAGCAGAAAAACTAAACAGCAAAATTGTGACCAACAATAAACAAGCTAATTTTTTCATATAATCACCGCCTTGAGTGTATTATATCATAAAAGCGTAAATAAATCAATACGAAGCATTGTATATAATTCGTGGCGAAGCCACACCGAACTTATTACCTATTACTTATTACTTATTACTTATTACTTCCCAAAAATCCCGTTAGAACTTTTATTTTGAGGGAAGAGTGAAGAGGTAAGAAGTAAAAAGTAAAAATCCCGCCCTCTTACGAGAACGGGATTTTTGGTGCCGATGACCGGACTTGAACCGGTACGATATTGCTACCGAGGGATTTTAAGTGCAGATTTTCGTTTTTTGTAATTTCTTGCAAACTCTCACAAACCGCATTATTACTACATTTCTTAAATTTTACTTTTTGTAATCTTTAGTAATTTTTCGGGGTTTATTGTAATAATAAGACCCAAATAAACCCCAAGATTTATATATTTGATTAGCCTATAGGGATATACGCACGCTATATAAAAATACCGCTCCCGATAATTCGAGGGCGGTATAATTATTTGTGAATAAATCAACGTTTAATAAATATCAATTTTCCTTTTCAAGCTCAAACGCTTCTGCTTTCATTCTATTCAATATTCTTTTCACATCTTCGTTTTTGTTATCGTTTCCGCTTATCACACGTACAAAACGTGCTTTCGGGTCCGCTTCAAGTTCATCAACCGAACATTCTTTTGCAACTCCGTTAAATTCTGCAAGTATTACAAGTCTATCCGGGGCGATAGCTTGTTCGAGTGTTTTTAATCTTTCGATTATGCTTTTACCCATTATTCGCTCACCGTAATATAATACTTTGCTGCTTCTGTTGTGAGTTTATCCGCTTCTTGTTCGTAAAGCCTTGCAATAGCATTTGAATTAGAAATAGCGGTTTCTTTGTCAGAAACTTCTTTTTCAGCTCTAATTGCTTTCAAACTCCACAATATAAGATTTTCAACAGGTACAATATAAGGGAATGCGGAACTTTTACATCTAATAGCAAAATCCCCCAATACCGCCTTATTTTCTATTGCATCACCATTTTTTACTCTTTCTTCCGCATATTTACCGATAAGCCTTAACATCGTAACATTATCGTTAAAATCGTTTGCAAGGTCCATTAATTCATTATCTTTGAGAATATCGCTTTTAAGTAATTCAAGTGTAGGCATATCAATCATTGAGGCGGTAGCTCTGTTATACGGTTCAAAGATTTTCATACATTCCGCTTTAATTTCGTCAAATTCTGCTTTTGCTCTATCTTCAATACTTTCAAACGCAATGCGACGATTCCTTACTTCTTCATCGTGTTTTAATGTTGCTATTTTTCCTTTTTCGTGAGTTGTCCAACCCCTGCGGCATTCTTCAAGCCATTGATTTTTATCTTCAAGAAAAGCATTACTGAGTTTTACATATTCTTCCCTATACTTAGTGTATACGTTTCTTATTTTGTCTGTAAATTCTTTAACATTTCTATATTGTGCCATAATTTAAAATCTCCTTATAATTTAATTTTTTATATTTTTTTCAAGTTCTTCAATTCTTGCAATTATATCTGACTGTTCTGTATATTTCAGACAATTTTGCAATATCAATGCAGAAGCGTTCAATCGCACTTGTGGAGCGGTTTTTGTATCTTCCATAATTTCTTTTATTGTGTCAACCGCCTTTGTCAATGTTGCTTGTAATGTGTTACAAGCTTCATTTAAAACAATTAAACGCCTGCGGTCATATTCTGCTTTAAATTCCTTATCCGCAAGCCGTTTGTAAATTGTAGAACGGCTAACACCGGCTTGTTTTTCGGCTTCGGCTATACTACCACACGCTAACAAAGCCGTTAAAATATGCTCGTCGTTTGTTTTCAACCATTATCACCCCCTATTTTTAGTATGTTTTTTTGTAAATATGTTTTTTAATTTACCGTTGTTTCGGGTATTTTCGTTTTGACGGTCAAATTTAAACTTTTTCATTTTCAAGCAAATACACAAAATAACCGTAACTATAATTAGTGTTATGTATCTTGTTGTATTTGTCCATGGACCGTATAACTTGTTTAATAGTCAGCTTTTTAGCATTTGGTTTTTTCTTTTTGTATAATGCGTTTTTTATGCGCCATCTTTCAAGTTGTCGATTTTTTACGCAAATATCGCAAAAGGTTTTATTTTGGGCTTCTGTTTCAAATTCTTTTCCGCACTGTTTGCAAGTCTTAATATATATTTTGTTCATTTAAACACCCTTTGTTTTTTCTGCTTGCCTTTCCCAATAACGTGCCGTATTTGCTTTTACTTTATCGGGGTTACGGTTGCGCCATTCTTTGTGTTGGGCGTTTATCCGCTCCCGGTTCTGTTCTCGGTATTTCTTCGCATATTCTCGACGTGCTTTTTTTGCTTCTTCGGTCAATATAAATCACCTCTTTTCAATAAAATGGATTTTTAAATAGTTTTTAAATATTCCTCTGCAGGCTTAACGGCTTTTTGAATTTCTCTTGCTCTGCTCTGCATTTGACGAACAAAGGATTTTATATCTTCGTCATCACGTGGTCTGTAATATCCATCAGAACAACTACAAATAATTACACCGTCATTTCTTAAAGCGTTTATGCTTGACGTAATATCACGCTCACCACAATTAAATATTTTCGCAAGCTCCGCACACTTAACGGCATTTTCTTTTCCTGTTGGTATGCTATCAATTAATAATAGTTTCATTCAATCACCTCTCAATCTGTATATTTTTTTACCTTTTCAAGCGGCACGTGTAACACACTATTGACTTTTAAATCGTGCAGAACCGCCACGTCATAAAATTCGCCGTTTTTGAATTTCATTTCATAGTAAAACGGATAATATCTTGAATTGTTATAAACAACTAATAATCCGGGGCGAATATGTTCGGGAACACCGCCAACACCCGCAGGCAAAGCGGAAACTTTTTCACACATTTTTAAAAATATTTTTCTTTCCATAACACCTAATATAAAAATCGTGATTTTTTGTTTCTTCGTTAAAACTCGTTAAAAGGTGAATATCATTATTTTTATATTTCAACCAAAATAATAAAGAGTTTTCTTTTTTGGGGTATTGTGATATTGATTTTAATTTATAATCTTTCAATATAATTTGCGCAATTTCTCTGTTTATGGGTACAAAATCAATCATTGTTTATAACCTCTTTTCTTTCGTTCTCAACACTTAATTAAACCGAGCGGTTATATAGTTTTATATTGGATTACCTTCATCGTCCCAAGACGGCGTGCATATCGAACATTCAAATTTCTTTTCATCATCATTGCCTAAATCAATTCGAAGTGTTTCGCCGTTTTTATTTTTGACATACACGCATACACCCTCGTACTGTTCGCCCGTACTTCCAAAATATGGCGAAATACCTATAATTTCAAAGCCGCCTATTAGCGCATCAAGTGCTTTAACATCAATTTTGTATGTGTTTCCACAGTCGCCGAAATCGTTTAAAAACTTTTCTGTTAACATTTTTTATTTTCCTTTCAATATGTTTTTAATTAATGCGGTGGGTTATTTTTTTATCGTTTCTGTTAGGGTGGATTTATATCGACTTTACCGCCTTTACCCACCAAAACACAAAAAGGTGGGTAAAGTAAATAAAGTCGATAAAACTATACCCATACAATAATGTTGATTTTTTCACCCACCAACATCAAAATTCTATATCTTCAAAATCTTCATCAATGCACATTTTCTTATAAATGGTAAATCCGTTTTTTTATGAATGTAAATGAAGCGGTTTTATAATTCTGCACGTTTATTCCAAGCATTTATGGCATCTTGCTTTGTTTCGTAAGTATCTGATTTAATTTCAATTCGTGACACTTTGCATCTATGTGTAAAATATACTGCAGGATTTTTATAAGGTTTTTTAAAACTCACCTCTGTACTTCCACAAAACGGACAAGGTTTTATTTTTTGCATTTGTTTTTCACCTCTTAAAATTATATTTTATCTACATTAATTTTGTATGTGTAGAGATTGCAAATATCAAAAACCCTTTATTTATGCGGGTTTGGTGGTGCTACCTCTACAAACTCTACGCTCTACAAAGGGTTTTATATATACGTAAAATATAAAAAATAACACATATATTGTTTTTAAAATTTCTATACACATTTAAATAAATATTGTAGAGATTGTAGAGATAAGCGTTAATTGCTTTATTTATGCGGTTCTACGAGCTCTACAAAAGCTCTAGAAACTCTACGCTAAAAATCAAAATCGCCGAATTCTCGGACATTAACCGCATTTTTTCGTTTCCAACCTCTTAATTGTTTTTGAAATGATTTTATATAAATCGGGTCTTTTGCACGTTCCCATTCTTTAAAACCTTGCATTATTGCGCCGATTTCTCGGCTTTCTCTCGTTTTAGGCTGAGAGAAAACACTTTCATTCAAAGCGTTATGCCATAAATCAAGCACACAGGTAGTGTCTTTGTCGCTAAGGTATTCTTTAATTAAATCAATTCTATAATCATCCTCAACGGCTGCTTCTTGTTCTTCACGTATCTGTTCTATAAGTTCACGTTTTGGGAATGGTGGCAAGTTTCCATTATCATATAATTGTTTGGCTTCTGCCCAACATTGCTTTATATAGTTTCTGATATTGTTTTCTTGTTCGCCGATTTCGTAACCGTCGCTATGTACTTTAACCGGGAAAAAACGGCGGTTTCCTGTTTTGTCGGTCAAAAACTGTTCGTTGTTCACCGTTCCTATAAAAATACATTGTCGGGGGTAGTCTTTTTCGTTTTCTCGGTAAGCTTTGCGCAAATAATCGCTTGTTCGTGATATAAAAGCCTTTATACTGTCTGCATCGCTATTTTTAAGTGCCTTTAATTCGCTAAGCTCACAAATCCATTTGCCACTAATATTTTCAACGCCTTTATTGCCTTCAATAGTCGCTAAGTCGGTATAATACTTATCATCTATGGCAAGCCATTTTATAACATTGCTTTTTCCTTCGCCTTGAGTTGTGCCGATTAAAATAATAACGCTTTCAAACTTGCAACCTGGGTTATATGTTCGGTGAATTCCACCTGCAAAAATTAATCGACTTGCTTCTCTTGTATACGGTGTATCGTTGCAGTTGAGTATATCAATTAAAAATCTTTCAACACGCTTTTGACCGTCCCATTCTATGCCGTTTATGATTTCTTTTATAGGGTGATACGCTCTGTTTCGACATACACAGTTAAAAGCATCAGTACATTTTGATGGATTATGAATTTTGTATTTTTCCTCGATATATTTTCGCATTTCGCTACTGTCAGTATCATCCCATTGTCTAATTTTGCCGTTTTCTTCTATTTCGGGCATATTTGAAAGTAAATTAAATTTAATCCCTTTAAAATGTGAATCGTTTTCGATTATGCTTTCATAGTTGCTAATAATATTGAGCGGTTTTCCGTCATTATCATATTTTAAGTTGATGTTTATATTTAATCGGTTGTATTCTGCCGTTATTTTTGCTTCCTCGGCTTTGTATGCTTTAATAAGGGTATTTGCTTGTTTTAAACATTTAAGCTCTTTGGCTCTATTCTGTAACGCTATAATAATTCTTGTTTTAGTTACAGTATCCGATATATCAAAAACACTATTTAATAATTCATCACTCAACAACGTATCAGAAGAGACAATCTGTTTTATTTGTTCTTCTGTCGGTTCTGCCGTTGTCTGTTTTTCTTCAATCACTTTTTAAATAATCTCCTTTCATTTTCGGCACATTCTAATACATGCCGTGCGTACTCGATATTTTGCAATGCCTCTATAAATAATGGGTGCGGCTCGTCCTCAGAGCTTGCAGGGCGGTAAAGTTTGATTGTTTGTTCATACATTAAAACATTGTCGAACGCTTCCCAATAAGCAATATTTAACCGTTGCCGTTGTTCTTGCTTCTGTTCTTGTTCTGCCTTGAGCTTTGCCGCTTCTCGTTGGTTCTTTCGGTATTCTGAGAATTTTGGCGCACGTGTGAGCCCTAAATTAAAATCGTTGTCAATACGTTGTATAGCCTCTTTAAAATTCAAATTAAAGTAAAGCATTACAAAATCAATTAACGAACCGCTCACCCCACACCCGAAACAATAAAAGCTATTACTATCCGGGTAAACAGTAAAAGAAGCGGTTTTCTCGTTATGTAAAGGGCAACGCATTTTATTTTTGACAAATTGCTCCCCTGTATATGTTTCTATTGCCTGTGGGAGCGGTACAAAAGTTTTGATTTGGTCGGTGGGAGCGATAATGTTCATTGTCATTAATTTTCTTTATCACAATATAAAAGGTTTTCAAGTACGGTCATATTTATTAAATACTTTTTACCGGCTTTAATGTGTGGTAATACACCGCTCAATATCATTTGTCTTATAGCGTGGGGAGTTACTGCAGTTTCGGGGTCTGCTTTTTTTAGTTCGTTATATGCTTCTTGTATAGTTCTAATTTTCGGCATTTTGTTCTCTCCTTATTTCTTCGATAATGTTAAAAATACGTTCTTTCTCTTTTTCTGATAATTCATTACGTAATTTACGGCTGAAATTGCCGTCATTAATTCCTAACCTTTGAGCAACTTGCCAAAGGCAAACACCTGAAATTTTTGCTTGTTGTTTGATGTCATTGTTTGCGGTTTTCATTTTCTTCACCTCTTTTTGAAATTTGATATTGACAACAATCGAACAATATGTTAATATGTGATTACAAACTGTTGTCGTTGTTGTTCGCAAATACATTATAACACGATATTTCAAAAAATACGGTTAATTCGCAATAAAAAATTATTACGAACAATACAACATATAATTTGTAAATACGAACATCAGAGGTGCAAGTTATGCAAAAAAAACTTACAATGGGTGTAAGATTGTGGGATTTATTAGTTGAAAAAGGTATAAACGCTCAAAAACTATCAGATGATACCGGAATACCAAAAGCAACAATAAGCGAAATTATTTCTGATAAGGATAAAAATTTTGGATATAAAACTATCGTTAAAATTGCCGAGCATTTAAATGTATCGGTGGATTATTTGGTAGGAACGGCAGAATTACCTACCAAAGATTATAATAAAAAGTTTATAAACCAATATACAGGATTGACCGAAAAATCAATAGAACTATTAAACAAAGCAAAAAAAATATACGATTTATACGATAAGCTGCAATATACTGATTATGATGCTTTTGCTGAAAATGAAGATGCTTATATAAAAAGTGGTAATTTATTCTTGCTTATTAACTCGCTATTAGAATTTGACCAAATTCATTATATTTCAGAGAATTTTAGTAGTGCGTGTTTTTATCAACCGCTTGAAGAAATTTCAGAACAATATGACAAATTTTTAAAATACGGAATTGCTAATAGTAAGAACGAAGAAAAATTTTTTTTAAAAATGAAAAAAATCGGATGGGAATCTAAAGAATATGACCTCGATGAAAGGCACGAAAACACAGAAACGGTCGATTTCAACCTTTTTGCTTTAAACGGAAGATTTAAAGATTTGGTAGAAGAAATAGGCAAGAAAAATTATTTAAATGTAATAGAAGAACATTATTTAAATAAAAAATAAAAAAACAGCACCGCTCCCACCGACCAAAGTTTGAGCGATACTGTTCTTAATAAAACCGACTAAATTAGTCAGCATAGATATTATACCATTATGCTCCTGTTTTAGTCAAGAAATGATTTTATTTAAAAGGAGTATAATGTTATGGCAACTATTGAAAAGCGCAACGGAGCGTATCGTATAAGCGTTTCTGCAGGGTATGATTTGCAAGGAAAACAAATCAAAAAACGAATGACATGGAAACCGCTCCCTGATATGACCGAAAGACAGATTGAAAAGGAACTTAAACGGCAAGCAGTATTATTTGAGGAACAAGTTCAGAACGGACAGTTCCTCGACAGTTCAATAAAGTTTTCAGAGTTTGCAGAAATATGGCTTAATGATTATGCAATACCGCAGTTACGCCCATCCACCGTAGACGGATATAAACGAAACCTTGTAAGACTTAATGCGCATATAGGGCATATAAAGTTAAATAAACTACAACCGCATAATATTACCGCTTGTTATAAAGCGATATATGAACAAGGCAAATTGATAGCACCAAAATATAAGGCTAAAATGCCCCTAAAAACGCTTTTAAGTGAGCGGAATATAACAAGGTTAGAAATAGCAGAAAAACACGCTATAGGTAAAAGAACGGTTGATACCGCAATATCAGCAAAAGCCGTTGATGAAAAAACCGCTCTTGCAATTTGTAAATCCCTTAATATGCCTTTGAAAAACCTTTTTGACAGAGTATCAGAGGGCGGCGGTGAGCTTACAGGAAATTATATGTTGCATCTGCACCGCCTTTTATCTTCTATACTTGAAAAAGCGGTTAAATGGCAAGTGTTATTATATAATCCTTGTCGACGTGTAGAAGCCCCCAAAATTGAAAAGAAAGAAGCTGCATACCTTGATGAAATACAAGCACAGGAGCTTTTACAATGCTTGCAAGAAGAACCGCTACAGTATAGGGCAATAATAACCTTGCTTTTATATTCAGGTATGCGCAGGGGTGAGTTGTGTGGTCTTGAATGGTCTGATATTGATTTTAAAAACAGTATTATCGATATTACAAAAACATCGCTATATTTAACCGACAGAGGTATATTTGACGATTCCACCAAAACAGAATCCTCAAAACGTTTGATAAAAATACCTGCTCCGGCGTTAGAAATATTAAAAGAACATAAAATGCAACAGGCAAAAGAATATTTTAAACTCGGTGATAAATGGGTTCACAGTAACAAAGTTTTCACCCAATGGAACGGAAAACCAATTCACCCCGATACTATAACAGGTTGGTTTTCAAGGTTTATAAAGAAAAATAATTTACCGCCTATTCATTTGCACAGTTTAAGGCACACAAACGCCACACTTTTAATTGCTTCGGGAGCGGATTTAAGAACCGTTTCAAAGCGTTTAGGTCATAGCAATATGACCCCCACAAGCAATATTTACACACACGCTATTAAGTCCGCAGACGAAAGAGCCGCCGAACTGTTAGGCGATATACTTAACCCAATGAAAAATAGAGCATAAAAACAAAGAACCGCCAAGCAGAAATGCAAGGCGGTTAAAATTTTATAAAAATGTAAAAATAACTCTTGACATAGTCGTACTACTATGATATAATAGTTATTGTCAAGAGGATAAACCTTTTGATAGCCGATGGGCTGAACGGTTAGCAACTCCCCTTTATAGATGGTAAGGGGGTGATGCTTGTGGGTTATGAATTGATGATACTTATTATTGTATTACTCTTAGTAATTTCCATAAAAAAATAACCGCTCTCCCGACCAAAGGCAAGCGGTTAATTTCCGTTAAACTTTAGGGATGACCTAACCGGTCGCCCATCGGTTCCATCTGTATTATATACTATGTGAGGTGAATTGTCAATAGAAACAAAAAAACAAACGCCACAGGAAAGATATGCCGCTAAATATAAAAAACAATTTAAAATAGATTGTTTTACACATACCGAGCAAGATATTATTTCCAAACTTGAAAGCGTTCCGAACAAAGCCGGATATATCAAATCTTTAATCAGAAAAGATATTGAAAGCGAAAAAAGAAAGTGACAGTTGCCACCCTGAGAAAGTATCAACTGCCACAACCAACGATAGAAGTTAATCTAATCGCATTAATATTATAGCACTTGGATTAACTTCTGTCAAATAAAATTTGATAGGAGTTTTTAAAAATGTTATCAGAAAACCAAATAGAACTATTAACTATTATAAACGAAAGTTCAGACCCCGAAAAAGCGGTGGAAATTGCTTATAAAATAATTACGGACTTTATAGCCCAACACCCCGAAGCAATAGCAAAGGGGGAAAAAGTATGAGTATAGCACATTTAATTCAAACCGTTTTCGAGTTTCTTTTAGTTGGTGCTTTGGTAGTTGGCTTTATTTACGAACCCGCTCTTGCAGAATGGGAGCAGGGCATAGCAAAGGCAATTAAAAGCAGATTTCCTCTGAAGCGGAACATAACCGCTCCTGTTCGCCCCGTATCAGACGATAGAAACAATTAAAACATACATAACCCCATAAAAAGAAAATTAAACGGCTACAACCAAGCCGAAAGGAGTAGTTTATAATGTTAGATAAAGAAAAAGAGTTTTCAGAAGCCGTCAAAGGTTTAGATAAAGGACAAATAGAAAGTCGG
>JAZREW010000033.1:0-3542 GCA_045661005.1 Acutalibacteraceae bacterium
GGGGTGAGATACGGGCATATTTAAGAGTAGCCCTTGCTTCCATAGTTAAACTCTCCTTTCAGCCGCTTACTTACCAGTCTTAGAACCGGCATGGCCTTTGAATGTTCTTGTCGGTGCAAATTCACCGAGTTTGTGACCAACCATATCCTCAGTTACATAAACCGGTACGTGCTTACGACCGTCATGAACTGCAACTGTGTGTCCGACGAAATCGGGGAATATAGTTGAGGAACGGCTCCAAGTTTTAAGAACACGCTTTTCGCCGGCTTCATTCATTTCCATGACTCTCTTGAGCAACACAGGTTGCACGTAAGGGCCTTTTTTAATGCTTCTTCCCATTGATATAATCTCCTTTCGTTGTCTTACTTGCGGCGCTTCACAATATACTTATCGGAAGCCTTATTCTTCTGACGAGTCTTGTAACCAAGAGTGGGTTTACCCCAAGGGGTAACAGGGCCGGGACGACCGATAGGTGATTTACCTTCACCACCACCGTGAGGGTGATCGCAGGGGTTCATTACAGAACCACGAACGGTAGGTCTCCAACCCATATGGCGCTTACGACCTGCTTTACCATAGTTAACGTTAGCATGCTCAGGATTTGAAACAGTACCAACAGTAGCCATACATTTAACAGGAACGTTGCGAAGCTCACCGGAAGGTAGACGAAGAAGTGCCATACCATTTTCCTTAGCCATGAGCTGTGCCATGTTACCTGCACTACGTGCAAGCTGAGCACCCTTACCGGGATAAAGCTCAATATTGTGAATAAATGTACCAACAGGGATATTAACGAGTGGTAATGCATTACCGGGTTTAATATCTGCATCTGGTCCACTTACGATTGTGTCGCCAACCTTAAGCTCTTGTGGAGCTATGATGTAACGCATCTCGCCGTCTTCATACTGAACGAGGACGATAAATGCAGAACGGTTAGGATCGTACTCAAGAGTAAGAACAGTAGCGGGAATACCGAAACGCTCTCTCTTGAAATCGATTATTCTGTACTTTCTGCGGTTTCCGCCGCCTCTATGGCGAACGGTGATTCTGCCGTAGCTATTTCTACCGGCATTTTTCTTAATTGGCTCAAGCAAACTTCTCTCTGGCTCTACCTTGGAAAGACCGGAATAATCCATAGTGGTCATATTACGGCGGCCGTTAGTAGTCGGCTTGTAATGTTTAATAGCCATTTTAATTTCACTCTCCTATTTTGGCTTAGCGAAGCCGATTTACGACTTCATACATCACCGGAAATCAGTGATTTCCACTTTTGGTCAATTAGATAAGACCGTCAAAGAATTCGATTGGCTTAGAATCAGCTTTAAGTGTTACTATAGCTTTCTTCCAAGAAGCTGTGTAGCCGCTGTAGCGACCCATGCGCTTCATTGTACCACGAACACTGATGGTGTTTACCTTTGCAACCTTAGCGCCCTTGAATAATTCTTCAACAGCAGCTGCAATTTCAATTTTATTAGCATCCTTTGCTACCTTAAAGGTGTATTTCTTTGCGGGGATTCCCGACATACTCTTTTCGGTAATTACCGGAGCAATAATGATATCCTGTGCGAGTTTCATTATGCGTATACCTCCTCAAGACCTGCTACTGCACCCTTAACGATAACTAATGTATCAGCATTAATTACGTCATAGGTATTAATTGTATTGACCTGAGCGGATTTAGCACCTGCGATATTTGCAATGCTCTTTACTGCAAAAGCATCATTGTTCTCAAGAACAACAAGTGTCTTTTTGCCAGCGCCGATAGCCTTTAAGCAATCAGCAACAACTTTAGTCTTGTAAGTCTCAAGCTTTAACTCATCAAGAACGATGAGGTTGCCTGTGAGAGCCTTATCAGATAAAGCAGATTTAAGAGCGAGTCTACGTACCTTCTTGTTAAGAGAGAAAGAATAATCTCTTGGCTTTGGTGCGTGAACGATACCGCCGTGTCTCCACTGAGGAGCTCTTGTAGAGCCCTGTCTAGCGTGGCCTGTACCCTTTTGTCTCCAAGGCTTTTTACCGCCACCGGAAACTTCGGTACGAGTAAGAGTGGATTGTGTACCCTGACGCTTGTTTGCGAGGTAGTTTACAACTGCCATGTGCATAACAACCGCATTGGGAGTAATTCCGAAAATAGCATCGCTTAATGTAATTTCACCTACATTTTTGCCAGCCATATCGAGTACTGCTATATTAGGCATAATTCAAAACACTCCTTCCCTTAAGCTTTAACGCTATCGAAAAGAACTACGATACCGCCCTTGGGACCAGGAACGGCACCCTTAACAGCGATGATATTCTTCTCAGCGTCTACCTTAACTACACTCAAGTTCTGAACGGTTACACGCTCATTACCTAAGTGACCTGCCATCTTCTTACCTTTGAAAACTCTTGACGGGCTGGAGCAAGCACCGAGTGAACCACCGTGGCGGTGTACAGGGCCTGTACCGTGAGTTTCTTTAAGACGGCCAAAGTTCCAGCGCTTAACTACGCCTGCATAGCCTTTACCTTTAGAAGTACCTCTTACGTCTACAGCGTCGCCTTCAGCAAAGATGTCTGCCTTGATGATGTCGCCAACGTTCATAGCGCTGATGTCATCAAAGCGGAACTCACGAAGCACCTTTTTAGGAGCAACGTCGCCCTTTGCGAAATGACCTTTCATAGGCTTGTTTACCTTTGAAGCTTTAAGATCGCCGTAGCCGATCTGTACTGCTTCGTAACCGGCGTTCTCGATTGTTTTCTTCTGTGCAATTACGCAGGGACCTGCTTCAATTACAGTAACCGGAACAACGTTTCCGTTTGCGTCAAAAAGCTGGGTCATACCGAGCTTCTTGCCAACGATACCTTTTTGCATTGTTTTTTCCTCCTTTGGTTATTGGTTGGTTTTCACCAACTTGACCTCGCATGTGAATCGAACACCTTAATATATATTAAAGTTTAATTTCGATTTCAACACCGGCGGGGAGCTCAAGACCGGTTAAAGCCTCAACAGTTTTGTTGGAAGGTCTTATAACATCGATGAGTCTTTTGTGTGTTCGCATTTCGAACTGCTCACGGCTATCCTTATACTTATGAACAGCACGTAAGATGGTTACAACTTCCTTTTCAGTCGGTAGCGGTACCGGACCTGAAACTCGTGCGCCTGTACGTTTAGCGGTTTCCACTATCTTTTCAGCGGACTGGTCTACAAGTGCGTGGTCGTAACCCTTAATTCTGATACGAATTTTTTCCTTCACTGCCATGTGAATTTCGCCTCCTTAAATAGTTGGCGGGCAAAACTTACAACGTGCCGTGTTTTTCATCACGGTACATTATAAAACCGGTACTGGCTGGGGTCGCAGTCAATTCCGGACAGCGAATCGCTTCGCCGTTGCATTTAAAGTTCGCAAGTACCCTAAATGCTCCTGTGGTTTTCGCCCGGTTTAAAATCGGACATAGTCCGCGGAAATTTCCCCATTCTAGATGGGCCACCTCCCGCATCAACGCATGTGTTTTACACCGCATTAACGCAGTGTACCTAGGTATAATACCACAAGTCAACATAA
>JAZREW010000034.1:0-32667 GCA_045661005.1 Acutalibacteraceae bacterium
CATCAATAACATACCGAACTCTAAGTCCCGCTTCTTTACATTTTTGTGCGAAAATACGAAATGCATCAGGAATATGGAAATTACCTTTCTGGGTTTCGCATTGCCACCATTGAAGGTCGTCTAAAATCCAGCCACAACCGGACTTTTTAACAAGCTCTACACCCTTATCCATAATTTCGCCGGGATGATTAGCTATATGGGTATTAATTGCCAAAAAATCATCCTGCTTTGTGGCAATAGGCACACGTGCCACCTTTGTTTTGTAAACAGCTTCGTATTCACCGCTTACTGCCCTTACGGTCACTTCAAAAACGCCGTATATCTTAATCTCAGAAAAATCTACATCACAGCAAGAAATTTTTCCCTTAACCAAATCTGTAAGAACAAATTCTTTAAAGAAAACTTTTGATTTATTTTTTATATCAAACAAATCTACAGATAAACTTAATTTTTCTATTTTTTCTTCGCTATCATTTCTTATCTGCAATATAGCGTTCATAGGTGTTTCTTTTGGGTTGCCAAAATACATATTACCTAACTGTTCAGTTTTAAGAAATATAAATAAATCTTTTAATTCAAGCATTTTAAAATCCCCCAAAACAACCTTAAAGAATAGCAAATAGATCGGTTATATTCTCGGGAATATCCTTCATATTCTGCATATTGCCTATTTCAAAATCTTCAATAGGCTTATCACTAAACAACATAATCGGATAATCACTTGCAGGGAATACTACCTTTTCACCCTTTATAACAGGTTTCATTACATTTGAGTACATATCATAAGCTATATCGTTTTCGGTAAATACATCTGTGCCTACTGATAATTCACAACACACACCCTCCATAGTAAAGAAGGTTGTAACATATTTACCCTGTGAATTGCGGAACTGATAAATTGCAAGATAATCATTTAATTCAAAAGATTTTACAAATTCAATATCCCACAAAAGATTAACCGCTACAGGCAGTACACAAAAAGCTGGTTTTACAAGATAAGGCACATCACTCTCGTCATTTTTACCGGGTGTACCAACCAAACCTATCATATGCTCGAAATTTGCTAAATCTTTACCGCAATCAGAAAGCACATAAAAGTTTAATTTCTTCATAAGCTTATTGCATTTAGAAACAATATACATTTGCAAAGTATATGCCGCCTGCAAAATTTCGGTGCATCCATTTACAAATTCAGTACAAGTAGACCAACCACTTTCGGTATTCCAAACAGGAATTCCACCGCAGTATTTATCAGAAAGCTTTTCGTACTCATTAAACATATCAAGAATGCTCATCCATGTTTGAGTACAGGTATACGCAGGGCTTATTTGGAATAAATGGTATGGGTATGGATGAATTACAAGTGCATCGGTATAACCTGCGCCACCCGCTTCAAGCATACGCTTCATCCATTTTTTATTACAACGGCAGGTACCTGCGTGTAAAACCAAAGAATCAGGATCAACTGCCTTTATTGCCTTATACGACGCCTGCAAAAGCTTTGCATAAGCTTCGGGTGAATTTTCGGTTTCACTTTTCTGTGCTTTGCATTGATGGTCCCATTCACTACAAATTTCATAAGCACAACCCAAACCCTTAAATTGCTTTGCAACCTCTGTACAATAACGTGCAAACTGTTCTATTTGTACATCCTTTACGGGATGTGAACCCTCAGCATAAAAGGCTTGCGGACCACGAGCATCCATATTAAAGCGGATTTTAAGACCTGCATTTTCGCATTTTTTTGCGAATTTTTTGTGTTCATTAGGTATATTAAATACGCCTTTTTCATGCTCGCATTGGCACCAAAGCATATCTTCCATAATCCAGCCGCAACCAGCCTTTTTAACAAGGTCAATTCCTATATCCTGACCCTCGTCCTGACCTGCGGCAATATGGGTATTGATAGCCAAAAAGTCGTCTTGACGTTCAGCTACGGGTACACGTGCTATTTTAGTTTGGGAAACCGTCGAAGCGGTTTCCCCTTTCAAAGTAATTATAACATCAAAAGTACCGTAAATTTTTATTTGTGAAAAATCCACATCACAATCCAAAGTTTCGCCACAATCTAAATTTTTAAGCGCAAATTCTTTGTTAAACAAATTTTGTTTTGTTCTAATATCTACAACATTAATATGTATTTTAAGCTCATCAATCTTTACAGTATCATCGTTTCTAACCTTAAGAGTAGCCTTCATAGGTGTTTCTTCAGGCTTGCCAAAATACATATTACCTAATTGTGCAGTATCAAGAAAAACAAATATATTATCTAAATTTAACATCAATTATTCCCCCTAAGGAATTACGAAATCATCTTATTCTTTTTACGTTTAATAAGTATGATTGCAGTTGTGGTGCCGCCTACAACCAACACAGCGCCTGCGGCAACTATTATCCAAATCCAATAAGGCATATCGTTTGATACCTTACGGCGACGCTTACGAACAATAACCTTTTCATATTCTTGTTCATCGTCTTCATCGGTAGCTTCTTCAACTGTTTCGTTCTTTTCAGAAAGAACAGGGATTTCGGTAGTAATATATTCGATTATTTCTTCTATAGTAGGCAACTCATCTGCATTAGCATTACCATCATTATCAGAAGAATCTTCGTCATCGCTACCACTTAAAGTGAACTCTACTTCTTCAGGTACTTCGCTTGCAATGATAAACTTTGGCACACGGCTTACAACCAAAGCTGTAGAGCCTGAAGATGTGTCAAAATCGAATTCATTTGAATAGCTATCTAAACCGTAAGCATCGTTGCTGAAGCCTTCGGTAGAAATGAATGCACGATCATCGATATCATCTATAGCGTGATTCCAGATAGCAAGAACCTTTCTGCCATCGGGCAATCCGTACTGGAATACTACAAAATTCTCATCTGTAACATAATCTTTTTCGAAAACAATATCACGCAACTGGTTAGACATTATAGGCCATACGCCATAAGCCGCCTTTGGTGTGTAATCGTTACGCAAAAGTCCCCAATAGTTTTCAATATACATACGGTCAGCACCGCCGTCGGTTAACTGGTATGGCATAATATTAGCTATTTCGGGATACTTTTTACAAACAAGATACATTTGAATATGGCAAGCAGCCGCTGTCTTTTCGCTATAACCTGCCTCAGTAAACGAACCATAGTTATTGTAACCGTCATAAGTAGACCAACCATGCTCAGTAAGCCAAATTGGTTTACCCGGACACCATTCATTGATTAAATCGATAAAATCTTCCATCCACTCACCAACTAATGGGTATGGTGAAGAGTTATCATAATAGCAGTATGGGTGAGAAACTATAGCATCGGTATAAGGCTCGCCACCTGCTTCAAATACAGCTTTAAGCCACTTTGTATTACCACGAGAAGCCGCACCGTGCATTACCAATGCATCTGGGTCTTCTGCCTTAATTGCAGTGTAACAAGCTTTCATTATTTTAGCAAAAATTTCGGGTGAAGCTGTACCTGTTGGCATATAGTGAGTCTTATCATCATACTCACCGCCAATTTCGTAAGCGTGTATTCTGCCCTTAAATGTTCTTGCCATATGTGCCAAATGGTCTGCAAGCGCCTGTATACCCTCATCGGTATATACCAAATTGTTATCATCATAAAGAGGGTTTCTAATATTTACGTTTAGACGAATCTTTAAGCCATTTTGTTCGCAATAATCTACAAACTTAAATCTAGCCTCAGTATAATCGTAAACGCCCTTTTGTTTTTCTATCTGGCTCCAAGTAAATTCATCGGCAACCCACTTAGCACCGTAAGCGGAAATATAATCTACTTCCTTTGTGTTGTTGCCTGCGGCAGCGTGCAAGTTCATACCAATATAGTCATTAAGCTCGCCTTCTAGCGCTGCTACACGAGCAACACGTATATCTGCGGATTCATCAATATCCACATCATTGTAAGCATGAATTTTTACAGAGAATACGCCATAGTACGTAGCAGCTGTCATAATAAATTCGGGCGCAAGTGTTTCGTTAGCCAAAACCTCGTCATATGTATAATTCTGCTGACCTATCTGCTCACCTGTACCAATATCGAAAATATCACAATCAACCTTAAGATTATAAACCTTCATAGGTGTAAGGTTTTCAAGCTGTAATTTAAATGTGATTTTTTCTTTGTTAGGGTCGCCAAAATAAATATTGTCTTCCCTGCCGGTATAACCGTTGATAGCGAATGAAGACTCAATTGCCTGCGAGACATCAATATCAATATCATCAAACGCTACAGAGCCTGCGCCCGGCTCAAACCAAAGTGTTACCTTAGCTAAATCGTAATCTTCTTCAAAATCCTTGAAATCTGCTGTATATGTGGTCCAATCGGTAGTACCGCTACCAACTGTAATCAGCTTATCGTTTAACAAATACTGAATTTCAGAAGTTTCGCCCTTTGTGCTGTTAATAAGTGAAATATATGCACCTGCGGCAGTTTCCGGTAGATTTGTTCCCTTTGCCTTTAGACTGAACAAATAATTATACTTACTATCAATACTAAAGGTTTTAGAAGTCATAAGCATTCTTTCGTTATGATCGCCCGAAGCTTCTACAAAACCTTCTTGATTATATGTCCAATTTCCTTCGTTATCCTCCCACAAGCCATCATCAAAGCTTGGATTTTCAACAATATCGGGAGCTATAAATTCAAAAGTATAAACATCACTCTCGCTATAACCCTCAGGCACAGCATAAGCCTTAATTGTCTTCTTACCGCCGGCAATTGTTATACCAGATTTATCGTTATAAAGTCTTGCCGTGTCAGAAGTTTTAGGGTCAGTACCGTCAAGAGTATATTTGAAAGAAACATCAAAATTACCATACTCAAGATATACATTTGTATAGTTATCAATAGCACCTGCGGCAGGTGTTGTAGTCATTTCGCCCGTAAGCTCGCCTGTTTCAAGCTTAACACAACTCCAGTTATCAAACCAAGCAGTACCTGTACATGCATCAATTCTTAAGTAGCACATAAGTCTTATGGTTTCTTCAGGTAAACCATCTACAATATATGTATACTTAGTCCAATCCTGTGTGCCGCTTGTAGCTATAAGCTTATAGTCATAAGAGCTTGTAGTATGCCAGCCTAAATCATCTCTTCCGGTATCGGGGTCTCTCTCTTTAACTCTACCAACGTTAAAACTTACAGCATTTCTAACTGATACAGAATCAGTCTTTATATAAACTGAGAAACGGTATTTAGCCGAGGAGTCATCAATATCGAATGATTTACAATAGAACTGACCGTTTTCAAGGTTACCGTCTACTCTTAAAGAAGCACTGTCTGCAAAGTATTCGGTATCATCGCCACGCCAACTTCCCACCATATAAGATGGAATATTAGCTTCAAAGTCACCGTCAGGGATAAGACCTGTTTCTGTACGGGTAGGAACTTTAGTTTCTACGCAAGAAATATTATCGTAATAAACTGTACCCGAGTTTACACTAAATAATGTAAGACCTGTGAACTCTTGATCGTAAACCTTAATTTTATAATACTGCCAACCATCTGTACTACCGCTTAAAATTGCAGTTTGAGAGTAAGTGTTCATACCATTTCTCAACTGCCACCAAACAGTAGAGGTATTGCCTGCAGAATCAGTTGTACCATCTACAACCTTAATCCAAGCACTTATAATATATGCCTTTTCTTTTACACCTTTGCCTTGGAAAGGAACAATAACAGCACAAGGAGTATCTTCTACAATATGTTCTACCTTAAGACTCTTAGCACTTTGGTAACCATCCTCAGTAGTAATTGAAACTACAGAACCTTTACGGTCTTCAACGTTACCGATTTGTTTAGCTTCGGTAAGCTTTTCCATATCACCGTTTGCTACCATACCTGTATCTACAGGCTCTACCGCTGTAAAAGCTATATCGTCAATATAAAGCTCTTCTACGTTTCTAACGTATACAAACAATTTATTGATCGCTGCGCCGCCTAAGCAGACATATACCCTCTTCCAATCGTCTGTATCGCCTTTATTAAGGTAATGCTGATTATAATAAGCACCCGTTACGTTGTTATTATTAATGTCTGTAGCCTGCAACCAGATATTACCTATTTCGGTACCTGTGTCACCACAGCCACTAGCTTTAATATATGCGCTAAAAGCATAAATCTTTGTAGGGTCAGCAGGTTCTGTCAGTTTTATTTCAAACACTTTAGCACCGCTTGGTTGCTTAATTAAAATACCCTTTTCGCCAGAATGAGCAACACTTGTAAGCTCGTGTGTTGCAAAGCCCGGCACGCTACCAAACTCGCCAACAGAGGTGATGTTTTCAAGGTCACCGTTAGCTATAAGACCGTAGTCAATCTTCTCATCCAAAGTAAAATCATCAAACCAGATGCCTGCCTCATTTACATTTGCAGTAATGTAAAGACCCAAATTAAGATCTACAGTGTCGGCACCTGCGGGCGAAGTAAAAGTGAATGAATAATATTTCCATTCGGTAGTAACCGCAAACTCTTGTGTGAAATCAAGGTTTACCGCATTATTATCACTATCAAAATAATTGCCGGTAAAACCAAAAGCGGCATTTGTAAGTTCTTTATCTGAACGAGCCCAAATACCTAAAACATAGCTGGTACCGCACTTAACAGCAGAAGTTTTAAAGCCTGCATAATTTTGTTCTGTACCGTCTGCTACTGCACGCAAAGAAGAAACACCGGTGCGTGCGTTAAAAGCTTTAATATCCTGTGTGAAATATTCATTACCATACTGAATATCTTCAAAACTTGAATCAGCAATATTACCGGTTTGTTTTGCAGGGTTAACCTCTACCAAACAAAAATCATCAAAATAAACAAATTCACCTGTTTTAACGTTAGCAGTAATAGCAATACCAACGCTAATAGCTGTATCTGCCGATAAATTTGTAACATTCATAGAAACAAACTGCCACTCGGTTGTAACGCTAAAAGCATCACTCTTATTATCTGTACCACCAGCGCCACATTGCAAATATGCAGCACCTTGAATAACAGAGCTTCCCTTAATCCAGCAACTTAGATTATAGGTTTTATCTGCTACAGAATTTTGTGTTGCCATAAGCATAGTTTTAAAGGAACGTTCATTACCGTTTCCTTTACCGTAAATAGCAGCCGAACCACCATGAACATTTGCGGTTTCTTTTCTAAAGGCAGCACCCGAACGATAATCACCTTTTTCTAAACCGCCATCTGCCAAAAGGTTATTATCTGTATAATCCATAGGGGTGTAACCGCTAGCATTAGCCAAAACAAAAGGTAACGTAGAAATTAAAACAAGAATTGCTAGCAATAAAGCCAACAACCTCTTTCCTTTTTCTTTAGTATTAAATAATTTCTTCATAATTTTCTCCTTTATCATAGGTGTATCTATTGACACACAAGGTGGAAATTATAGGCCGGCGAGAGTCAAACGCAACAAGCCTAATATATTTTGTTTAACGTATTTTTAAAGATTCAATCGCCTTAAAGGCGGTGAGCCAAACCTTATTGGGTTTGACACCCGTCAGCCCAATGTGCAATGAACTATAAAATCATTACAAGCCTATAATTTTATTTAAAACCACAATTCTTGAAAAATCTACAAATTTTTCATTTATTTTGTTAAGATTGTGACTCAGGTAACCTGAGCCACAATCTTAAACTTATTAATAGATTATTCTGCTGCTAAAGTAAGCTTCTTTAAGCAAACCATATCAAGAATATCTACTACGCCGTCGTCATTAACATCCTTAGCATCTTCATAAATGCCCTCAGGGTCAATTTCTGTGAAGAGATATTTTCTCATCATAGTCAAGTCGCCTGCGCCGAATGACTGGTTACCATCAAGGTCACCGTGTGCGGATGTTCTGAACTTAGCAGTACCTGCCAAACCTGTTTCGGTATTGCGGCAGAATACAGTATAAACTGTGTTAGGCTTAAGGCCTTCGAATCTTGCTTCTGCGCTGTAGTTAATACCGTCAATGCTGTATTCATAGCCTTCAACTGCTACAACCTCAATGAAGTTATTAAAGTTGCCTGAAAGAACAGGAGCAGTTCTTACAATAGCATCAGAAACGCTTATATTACCTACAGGAGCATCTGTAATTAAGAACATAGGTACAACGCCTACATTAAATGCAAATGTTGTTCCGCTAAAATCTAACTCGTTACCCCAGCTATCTACAACAATAGCGGAAGTGTTGTCGCCAGCTGCTACCATTGCAAGAACATCAGCAGCGCTATCACCTGCAGCCCAAACAGCTGTTATATACTTGCCTTCTTCATTTGTAAATACATACTTATGAATATTGTTTTCTTTAGACTTAGAAACAAATGTAATGTCATTAAGTAGGTTGCTCATTGTCTGCATTGCAGCATATGAAGGCTTGGTATAAAGAACACCGTCAGGACCGATGCAGGTTATACCGTACTGTGCCTCTGCATCATTATTTACATACTGTGAACCGCTCTGTAGGTTGTAGAAGCTTAAGAATTCTACATTTTCAATAGAACGAGAAGCAATGTAAAGCTGCATTAAGTAAGCTGCCTGCTCTTCAACTGTATTAGGCTTATCACTTTCTGTAGCTGTGCTAAAGCCCACCTCTGAGAGCCAGATTGGAGCATCAATTTCCCAGTTATCAAGAATATCTTGATAATGTGCAACTGTCTCGTGGATACCTGTTCTTAAGTGGTCGCCGTCGATTGGGTTGCCCGGGTTAGTGTATGGATGTACAGCAAATGCATCAAAGCAATACCAATTATCAACTGTATCATCGTATAATACATCAAGCATATCTTCAAGTACAATAGCATTGTACCAGTAGCTAGCATTCATAGCACCAATAACTACTATAGCGTCAGGGTCTTCTTCTTTAATAGCTGTGTAAGCTTCCCTCATTATCCAAGCAAACCATTCGCCACCCTCATTGATGGTGTTTTGTACCTGCTGAATGTAAGGATACTCACTCATAATTTCATAAGCGTCAACCTGACCCTTATATTCTCTAGCCATTGCTCTGCAGAATTCACCGAATGCTGCAGCTTCTTCTAAGGTATCAACATATCCGTTACCGTTAGTATCAGCATAGAATTCGCCAATACTTACATTTGCACGAATCTTAACACCTTCTGCATCGCACTTAGCGATATATTCTTTAGCTTCAGGAGCAAAGCTGATGTTATGATTTTCATCAACATTGTGTGACCAACGAATATCTGTGCAAACCCAACCGAAGCCGGCATCTGCTACTAAATCGTGGATTTGGCCACCGCCTGAAACCATACCGTGCTCGTTAATAGCAAGGAAGTCGTTAAGCTTGTAAGATTTCTTAGCTACTGTAAAGAATCTATCAAATACAGATGTGAAATCTTCATTCTTAACTGTAACTGCTACACGGTATGTGCCAAACTTGGTAGCACCGTAAACCTTAATATTCTTTACAAAGGTTTCGCCTGCAGGAACAGTACCCAAGTCGATAGTTTGAGTAGAAATATACTCGTTTGTAGCGTAATTGTAAATGTCAACTACAGCTACGCCTGCTGTAAGGTCATAAGACTCTTTATTTATAACCTTTAAGTCAAACTTGTAGGTATTTGCTGAAGCTACATCTACGAAATAGGTTTCAGCAAATTCGCCTGTAGAAATGGTTGCTGTAACATTTGTATAAAGTGCAGGAATTGCCTCAACTGAAATATCATCAAACCAAACTGTTACGTTATCATAATCTGATGTAATACCAATAGAAATTGCAACTCGTGAAACATCAACAGATGTATCAAGCTGTGAAATTACCATATCGTATTCTGCCCAATCTTCTGTTACTGCAAAATACTTATATTTGTTTGCGCCGTTAGAATCGGTATATTTTAGGTATATAGTGCTGTTTTCTGTAGTAGCATCTGCCTTAGCCCAAATCTTTAAGCGGTAAGTTTGTGTAGGATCAAGTGTAATGTACTTAATCTTATCATTTTCTCTCCACTCATCAGCAGAGCTTGTTACTTTAAGTGAACGTGTACCTGTGTGTGCAATTGAATCTACAGAGTATACGTTTTTGCTTTCAGGATAAATACCTGTTTCGAATGAACCGTCAGGTACTATAGCAGTATCATCAAGAGCGATTACAGATATATCATCTAAGTAAGCATCATTAGAGTGGATATATAAATCCATACCCTTAGCATCAATACCGTTAAATGTATATTCAACCTTTACCCATTCGCCGTTGGTTTCACCAATTAGCAACGGAATCTGGCTGTAATATTTACCTAAGAAATTACCACCTTCAGCATCATAGAACTGAACAAATACGTCAGCTACATTAGAGCCTCTGTCATTAAGGCTGTTAGCCTTAACCCAAGCGCTTAATAAATAAGTCTTTGTAGCATCTGTTGCAGCAGTGAAATCCTTATGAATTACTGTTAAATCAACATCGCCGCCAATATGTAATGACTTATCGCCTGTGTAAGCTTCGGTATCAACTACCTCACGAACACCACTATAGAATGTAGCGCCGAAATCGCTACCTACTGCGAGACCTTCGAAGTTACCGCCTGCAACAAGACCGGTGCTAACCCAATCAAGCTCAGTAACAGTAATATCATCGAACCAAAGCTCATCAAGAGATGTATAGTAGAATACTAAGTGGGTAATGTCAGCCGACATACCTGATAGATACATTGAAACCTCTACCCAACCGTCAGTATCGCCTGTGCCTTCCCAAAGCTTATTCTGAGGAACAGTATTTCCGTTAATTAACATATCAGCGCCAAATCTGTTATCCCTCTTCACCTGAAGCCATAAGTTACCAAAGGTTGAATTAACAGGATCGGTTGCACCCTTAATCTTAACACGTGCGGTTAACTTATATGCCTTGCTTGCAGATAATGAAATCGGGAAGTCGTAAGCAACATTCTTATCGTGCTCAGATGTCTTAATAATCTTAAATGAGTTAGCGCCTGAATAAGCATCTTCATTTGTAACAGCAGTTGTGTCGCCTGAGGTCCAACCCCAACCGCCGTTTGGTTCAGCGGCGCCTATAGAAGAAGTTTCAAAGCTACCGTTAACCATAAGACCTGTATTTGGAAGTGTGGTTTCCACTAAAGAGATGTCATCAATATATGCATCGTTAGAACGAACATAAATTTGAATAGTCTTTACAGCCTCACCTGTAAGTATCTTAGTAACCTTAACCCACTTGTCATTTGTTTTACCAACAAGCAACTTGTGCTGACCATAGAAGTCGCCAGCTACACCGGTACCATCTTCTCTCTGGAACTGAGCCCATAAATCATAGGGGTCGCCGGTAGTGTTAACACTATTAACCTTAACCCAAGCTGAGAATAAGTATGCCTTATTAGGATCAGTTACACTAATAGGATCAAAATTAACAACTGTTAATGTTTCAGAACCTGCAATATGTAAAGAATTGAAACCTGTGTAAGACTCGGTATTAACAACTTCACGAACACCGTTAAAGTATGCCGCACCGAAAGTACCGCCAACCTCAATAGCTTCCATGTCACCATTAGCTACTAAGCCGGTTGTTGCAGGAGGAGCAACATAATCAACCTCAACGATTGAAAGGTCATCAATCCAAACTTCTTCAGCATAACGTGTCATAAATCTCATAGAGGTTATTTCTTCATTATGACCTGCGATGTTAAGAGTTACCTTCTGCCAACCGTCTGTATTGCCGGAAACCAGCTTATTCTGCTGTACAGCGCTACCATTGATAAATATCATATGATCAGCAAAACGGCTTGGTTGCATTTCTACCTGTAGATTACCCATCCAGGCATTATCCATTTCAGCCATTGCGCCTACTACCTTTACGTAAGCTGTAAGCTGGTAAGCCTTGCCTACTTCAAGAGTAGCCGCTGTGTTCATATAGAATACTGATTCTGTAGCGGTTAAATCGCCAGGTTTTGAAATCTTAAGTGACTTAACGCCTGTGTAAGAATCTTCTGTTGTAATAGAAGGAACTTGATTTCTGTTTTCGTTAAAGTATGCGAAATATTCTTGATTATCACTTGGAACATTTTCAAATGTACCATAGTTTACAAGACCTGTAGATTCAGGAGCATCAGGCTTAACTACAGTTGGTGCAACCTCTAGTATAGAAATATCGTCAATCCAAACTTCTTCAGCATAACGCACCATAAAGCGTAAGTCTGCAATATCCTGATCGTGTCCCTCAATTCTAAGGGTTACTTTCTGCCAACCGTCTGTATTACCTGTAACAAGTACATTTTGTGTTTGCGACTGACCGTTTATATAAATGGATGAACCGAAACGACCGGTCATCATTTCTACTAAAACGTTACCAAACTGTGGATTTACAGCAGGTTCTACTGCACCTACTACCTTGATATAAGCAGTAAGCTCATAAGTCTTGCCTGCTAAAAGCTTTGAAGTGTATCCTTTATCCATATGGAATACGCCATCTTTGCTCATCTGGTCAGCAGTTTTAGTAATTTTAAGTGATTTTGCACCTGTGTTAGAATCTTCGTTAGTTACTTCACGGGTATAGTTGCCTTCATAATTAAACCAACCAATTTCAGCATCTAATGTGTCTGTAACTAAAGATTCGAAGTCACCGTTAAGCTTAACACCTGCGGTAACAACAGGCTCAATTTCAACTACAGATAAATCGTCAATCCAGAATTCTTCTACATTGCGAACATTGAACTGAAGTGACTTAATATCTTCAGTATGACCTGAAATTACCATCTGAACCTTAGTCCACTCAGCCTTTTCGCCGTTGGTTAACTTATTCTGAATAGTAGAAGACCAATCAAGCTTCATTGATTCGCCAAAGTGGTTAACCTTTTGAGCCTGTACCCAGAAGTGATAATCACTTGTGAGTTCGGTTGTACCTATCATCTTAACGTAAGCTGTAAGTAAGTAAGTCTTACCTGCTGAAAGAGTAAGATTATCTTTTACATAGAAATTAGAAATTGTGTTGGTCCAGTCACCAGGCTTTGTAAGCTTTAATGACTTAGCACCATTGTGAGCATCTGCATTGGTAATTTCGGTATAGTTGCAAGAACCGGTTTGTGGGAACCAAGCAAATGACTCAGGATTATTATTAGGAACCTTTTCAAAGTTACCATTGTTAATAAGACCTGTATCAGTCAATTTAACCTCGGTAACAGAAATATCATCTATGTATGCATCACTAGAATGTATACCAATAAGCGCTGCTTTCGCATCGCCACCTGTAAAGGTTGTTGCAACACGAACCCATTCACCATTTGTTGTGCCGTTAAGCAATCTAAACTGTGAATACCAGTCACCTGATATATTTCCGCCCGAAGCTTTTTCAAACTGAACGAAAATATCAGAAGCATTGCTGTGTGTGTTTACGCTGTTAACCTTTACGTTAGCTGTAAACAAATAAGTCTTATTAGGATCAGCGTTTGCAGAGAAAGGAACATACATCCAGCTCTGACCGCCGTTTTCGCCAATATGGATAGACTTATCAAGCGAAGCAGCATCAGTATCAACTACTGTACGCTTACCGTTATAGCCGTATCCGTATTTGCTTGTATCGCCAACGGTATGGTATTCCATATGGCCATTTTCAACAAGACCTGTGCTTGGTAAATCTACCTCATATACACAAAGGTCATCCATCCAGAATTCTTGCATATTGCGAACGTTAAACTGTAATGACTTAATATCTTCAGTATGACCTGAAAGTAAAACGTATACTTTAGTCCATTCAGTTAATTCGCCGTTGCTTATCTTGTTCTGAACATTGCCTGAACCTGTAAGCTTCATTGAAGCACCAAAATGGTTACCCTTCTGAGCCTGTACCCAGAAATGATAGTCGCCTGTAAGCTCGGTTGTGCCTATACACTTGATATAAGCTGTAACCATATAAGCTTTACCAGCTGAAAGGGTAACATTATCCTTTACATAGAAAGTTGAAATCGCATTTGTCCAATCATCAGGCTTTGTAAGCTTTAAAGACTTAGCGCCTGTGTAGGAATCCTCTGTTGTGATTTCAGTGTTGTTAGCTTTACCTGTGCCGGGGAACCAAGCGAAAACTTCAGGGTTATCATTGGGAACGTTTTCAAAGTTTCCGTAGTTGATAAGACCTGAACTTGGTGGCTCACCGTTTGAGGTTGCAGCCGAAACAACGATTGCACCGGCAAGCGACATCACTACGATGCTTAGTGCCAGCACAAGCGATAGAAATCGCTGCGTTTGTTTTGCCATATTTTTCATTTAGGCATCACTACTCCTTTTTTAAAAATTTCTCTCTCCACGTGGAAGATATAACTTCCCACACTCGCATTATATCAACTATAATAAGTGGTGTCAAGGGAATTTTGATATTTTTGACCGATTTTTTTGGAATAATATAGCAAAAGAATAGAAATATATCATTATTTTGACCAAATAAAAACGTTTTGCTTTGTGTTATTTGTCCTTTTGTCCAATTTTTAAATGCATTTTAAATTGCTTTCAAATGTTTGTTGTAGATTCGATTTTTGTTTGATTTTTTTCAATTTTTTTGATTTATATATATAATAATGTGTTTGAGCGATTTTTTTTAAGGGCTGTTTTTTAAGTTTTTTTACCTCTTTTGTCCGATTTTTAATTCAAAATACCATATTTTACAGATTTTTTTAATACATTTAAGTCAATACCGCTTGACAAATTGTGTATATAGTATTACAATAAACTAGTATGATAATGTGAAGTTGTATATTTGTACAACTATTTCGAAAGGTTATGGTGATGTTATCTTGAAAAGAAAGCTAAGTTTAATTTTAATACTTTGTCTTTTGCTATCTACGGTATTTTGTTTGCCATGTAGCGTAACTGCTTTGGCTGACAATACTGTAAGCGCTGACGAAGTAGCAAAATCCAATTCGTCGCAAAAAATCACTTATGCGTCGGTATATGAGAGTGGCAAATCCAAGCTGGCTGATAGCTCTATTAAATTGGATATTACCTCTGCAAAATCCTCAAAGGAAATTACAGACAGTGTTACTCTTGACGCTAACGGCGATTGGGTTGAATGGACTTTCAGCAACCCCACCGAAACATCTTTTCATATTGAGATAGAATATGAGCCCATTGCTGATAAGGGCAATGATATTTCTTTTTCTTTAGATGTTAATGGCTTTGCACCTTTTGAAGAGGCCGCTTCGCTTACCATTCCTCGAATCTGGCAGGATGAGAAGGACGAAACAAAGGTAAAAGAAAACGCTGACGAAGTGCGTCCGTTCCAAAAAGAGTCAATACATAAAACCACCGCAGTTTTGCAAGATAGCATCGGTATTTATAACGAGGCTTATTTCTTTGCGTTTGGTGAAGGTGAGCAAACCATACGTATTACACTTAACCGTGAGGCAGTTAAGATTTACTCGGTTACTTTATGCGGTAAAGAAACAGTTAAAAGCTATAAAGACTACATAAAAGCTTATGGCAATGCACCCGTTAAAAATGTTGAGACATACCGCCTTGAAGCAGAAAATGCTTTTGAGAAAAACAGCGCTATGCTCTACCCCACTTCAGACCGTGGCTCTGCGGCAACATTACCAAACCATCCGCTTTATGTTCGTCTTAATACAATAGGCGCTTCTACATGGACAAAATCAGGTCAAACAATAAGCTGGAAGGTTGATGTACCCGAAAAAGGTCTATATAAAATCGCTTTCCGTGCAAGACAAAGTGCAAAACAGGGTCTTTCATCATACAGAACCCTTACTATCAACGGCGAAATTCCTTTTGCTGAATGTCAAGACATCACATTTGAATATCATAATAGCTGGTACAATAAAATTTTAGGCGACGATGAGCCTATGTATTTGTATCTTGAACCGGGCGATATTTTATCGCTAAGTTGTACATCAGGTCCTACCGCAGAAATTCTTAGAAATATTCAGAACAGCGTTTTGGATATGAATAACCTATACCGCAAAATAATAGTTATTACCGGTACCGACCCCGATATTTACAGAGACTATTCATTAAAGGCTCAGATTCCTGAAATGATGGACACCATTAAAAATAACCGTAAGGTTTTGAATGATTCATATAACAAATTGTTAGAGGTTTCAGGTCAGGATGCTGCATCGGCTGCGGTAATAACCAAAATGGTTCAGACTTTGGATGCTATGTTAGAACAACCTAACACTATAGCCGCAACCCTTACAGATTTCCAATCTGATATTCAAAGTCTTTCTTCTCTTATCACCACATTAGGTGAACAACCACTTGAGCTTGATTGTATTGCCTTTATGGGTGCTGACGGCAAAACACCTAGAATCAAGGCTAATTTCTTTACAAACTTTTCTTTTAATTTCAAGAAGTTTATCGGTTCATTTACAACCGACTATAGAAAACTTGATATTGACAATGCCGGCAATGCTGAGCCACTTGTAGTATGGCTTAGTACAGGTCGTGACCAGGCAACAGTAACCAACAATATAATCAAAGACCTTTACACAGATAAAACAGGTATTCCCGTACAGCTTACATTAATCGACGTTGGCGATACGCTTATTAAGGCTGTATTGGCAGGTCAAGGACCCGATGCCGCTTTAGGCGTAGCACAAACAAGCCCTATTAATCTTGCTATGCGTGGCGCTCTTGTTGATTTAAATACATTAGGTCTTGATGACGAAACTAAAAACCAGTTCTACCCCTCGGCTATGAAACCGTTTGAATATCTTGGCGGAATATATGCTTTACCTGAATTGCAAGCCTTTGAAGTATTATTCTACCGTACCGATGTTTTTGAAGAATACGGTCTTACAGTACCTAACACCTGGGATGAATTCTATGAAATAATACGTATTTTGCAAAACAACAACCTAGGTATTGGTGTTGCAGAAAGCCAGCAAACATTTAACTGGTTCCTCTTCCAAAACGGCGGCGAATATTACACCGAAAATCTAGATGGTTCACTTTTCGATACCGAGGTAGCTTATTCAGCTTTTGAACAATGGACTAAGCTTTATTCCAAATACGGTCTTGATCGTGCATTCGATTTCTTCAACCGTTTTAGAAGTGGTGAAATGCCAATTGCAATTTCTGCTTATTCTTCTTACAATCAGTTATCCTCTGCCGCTCCCGAGCTTAGAGGACTTTGGGCAATGGCTCCTGTTCCAGGCACATTACAGGAAGATGGTACCATAAACCGTGCCGAAACCGCTACAATTTCTGCCTCTATTATAATAAAAACAGGCAAAGGCGAAGAAAAATACAAACAAGCCTATGACTTTATTAAGTGGTGGACCGGTTCTGAAGCACAGTCGAGATTCGCACAGGACATTGAAGCTTCTCTCGGCGTTGCCGCAAGATACACCCCCGCAAACCTTGCCGCTTTAGAGGCTATTAACTGGAGCACCGAAGAGCTTGCCGTTCTTAAAACACAGGGTGAACAAATTCATAACATACCTGAAATACCGGGTAACTACATAATTGCTCGTTGCTTGTCAAATGCTTTCCGTTCTACTGTTGATGACGGTAAGAACGCAAGAAGACAGCTTGCAATTTATGATATTGATATTAATGAAGAAATTACCCGTAAGCGTAAAGAGTTTAATTTGAATGTAGGTGAATAAAATGGCAAAAACAAAAAATTCAAAACCAATGCTTAAGATACTGCGTGAAAAAAATCATTGCTATGTTATGTTGGCACCGTTTTTAGTATCTTTTGTAGTTTTTATGGTTGTGCCGGTATTAGCCTCTGTTGTGCTAAGCTTTACCGACTTTAACCTTTTGCAAACCCCTAACTTTGTAGGGTTTGACAATTATATGCGTCTTTTACTTAATGATGACATTTTTATAGTAGCACTTAAAAATACTGTTGTTTTTGCTGTGCTTATTGGACCTATCGGATACATTGCAAGTTTCGTTGTGGCTTGGTTTATCAACGAATTGGGACCAAAGATGCGTAGTCTTGTAACCCTTATAATGTACGCCCCTGCCCTTGTAGGTAACGCCTACATTATTTGGAGCTACATATTCGCATCTGATAGCCGTGGTTTATTAAATACAATAGTAAAAAGTCTTGGTATTTCAGATAGTCCTATTCTTTGGACTACCGACCCAAAATACAACTTTACAGTCTGCGTTATAGTTTCTATATGGATGAGCTTTGGTACAGGCTTCCTTTCGTTTGTAGCAAGCTTTAAAACACTTGACCCATCATTTTTCGAGGCCGCCGCAATAGACGGACTTAAAAACAGATGGCAAGAGCTTTTCTATGTTACCTTCCCCCAAATGGGACCGCAATTACTATTCGGTGCGGTTATGTCTATTTCAAGTGCATTCGGTGTAGGTGCAATACCTGCAACACTTACAGGTAACCCAAGTACAAACTATTCAACCCATACCCTGTTGCTACATATTTCAGACTATGGTACAACGAGATTCGAAATGGGTTACGCTTCTGCTACTGCGGTTGTTCTTTTCTTGATAATGATAATTACATTAAAAGCAATTAACAAACTACTTAGCAAATTTAATTAAAAGGGGTGAAAACGATGAAACTTAAATTATTTCGCAAAAAAGAAAAAGCTTCAAAATTCCGTGTAAACCGTTCATTGCTCGGTAACTCAGGAATACTGATTTTTCTTATTTTAATCTGTGCTTTTATGGCACTTCCTATGGTTTACTCTATACTTCAATCTTTTAAGCCTTACGGCGAATTATTCGCATACCCCCCAAAGTTTTACGTTAAAAACCCCACACTAGATAACTACCGCCAGGTTTTCCAATTAGCAGATAGCTTTTGGGTACCTTTTAGTAGATATGCATTTAACAGCGTGTTTATTACCTTGGTAGGTACAATAGCTTACATAGTAATTTCTGCTTTAGCTGCTTACCCGCTTGCCAAAGAGAAATTTCCGGGTAATGCGTTAATTTCGGCTCTTATTGTTTGGACCCTTATGTTCAACGCAGAAGTTACTGCAACACCAAGATACATTATTGTTTCAAAGCTCAATTTGCTTGATAGCTACTCGGGTATGATTTTACCAGCTATGGCAGGAACACTCGGCGTATTCCTTATGAAACAATTTATGACAACTGCTATTAACGATTCTACTTTAGAGGCTGCAAGAATTGACGGTGCAAACGAATACACTATTTTCTATAGAATAGCTCTACCCTGCATAAAACCCGCAACACTTACACTTACTATATTTTCTTTCCAAACCTTCTGGGGTGCTACTTCTTCAAACTACATATATAGTGAAACCCTTAAAGGTATTCCTTCGGTGCTTTCATCTATTGCGGGTGGCGGTATAGCACGTGCGGGTGCCGGCGCTGCTGTTACAGTATTGCTAATGATACCACCTATTGCAGTATTCTTGGTTTCACAGAGTTCTATTATGGACACTATGAGCCATTCCGGTCTTAAATAAGAAAGAGGTGATTAAGCTTGAAAAAACTATTTACTATTTTAATCTGCTTAACCTTATTGCTAGGTTGCCTCTCACCTATTTGTGCATCGGCAGAAAGCTCAAACTATTATACCTATGAGTATGACGTATACGAGCAATCTAAAGCAGCCCCTCCGGGATATGTATGTATAGACGAATACAACGCTATAACCTTAGGCTTAGAAACCGATTTTTTACAGCCTTCTGATATGATTTATAAAGATGATATACTTTATATTCTTGATAGCGGAAATAACCGTGTTGTTGCAATTAATAAAGACGGTACTTTAAATGCCATTTATAATGATTTTACCGATACAAACAGCGAACCTATAGACTTTTCCTCTGCACAGGGCTTTGCTATAGATAATTACGGTAATTTCATAATTGCCGATACCGCTAAAACCAGAGTTTTGGTATTTGACGGTGCAAGAAAACTTGATTTTATAATCGGCAGACCTGATAAAGCGCTTGAGGGTTACGAAAACCCGTTTGATGCTGTTAAGGTTTGTGTAGATGATTCAGACCAAATTTATGTTATAGCAAACAGTATTAATATAGGCGCAATGGTATTCTCTAAAAACGGCGAATTTTTACGCTTTTACGGTAGTAACAAAGTAACCGCTACTGCCGAGGTTATTATGAACCATATTAAAAAGCGTTTTATGACACAAAAGCAAATCTCCGCTATGAAACAGTACACACCTGTTTCTTTTACAAATTTTGACACAGATGATGAAGGCTTTATTTTCACAGTAACTAATAATACAGTTGCCACATCTGAAACAGATACTGTTAAAAAGCTTAATTATTTGGGTAAAAACATACTTGCAAACGATACAAAATACGGTGATCTTGAATGGGACCGTAACACAAATAAAAAAGCGCTTAAAAATAACTTCACCGATATTGATGTTGATTCAAACGGATTTATGAATTTACTTGACACAGGTATGGGTAAGGTATTCCAGTATTCACAGGAAAATCAATTAATATCCGTATTCGGTGTATTTGGTTCTCAAGAAGGTACTTTTTCAAATCCTATTGCAATTGAAAGCGTAGACGATAAAATCTGCGTACTTGACGAGGGCAAAGCCTGCATTACTATATTTGAACCAACAAATTACGCTAAAACCTTCAGAAGTGCAATAATTCACCTTAATAGCGGTAATTTACAGGCTTCTATGTCTGATTGGAACACGCTTCTTACTTCAAATACAAACAGTACCTATGCTTACTATGGTCTAGGCCTTGTGTATGACAAAATGGGCGAATATTCTACCGCTATGGAATACTTCAAGCTTGCAGGCGCTAATTCGGATTATTCAAATTCATTTAAGCAATACCGCAAGGAATATATGACCGAAAAGCCGCTTGTAATAGTAATTTCTATTGTTATTATTTTTGCTGTATGTTTTGTAATTTCAAAATGGTACAGTAAAAAAGCCTTTGTTCCTGAAGACTCTGCTTTCTGCGAGCTGGAACAAAAGAAATATTTCCCGTTGTATACCCTGTTCCACCCTATCGATGGATTCGCTTCTTTTAAATCAGATAAGAACCTACCGTCACCACTATGGGCAATAATTATAGTTTTCGGCTGGTTCTTAGCCTCTACCTTTGAATTTTTCTATAAAGGCTTCTCGTTCAATTCAAACATTGCCGCAAACTATAACCTTGGTATTCAGCTAACTAAAACAGTTCTGTTGTTTATAGTTTTTGTAGTTGCAAACTGGTCTATTTGTACATTATTTGAAGGTAAAGGTAACATAAAAGAAATATTCTGTGTTACAGGCTATTCCTTAATACCATACGTGTTATCTATATTCATTTCAACCGCACTTTCACGAGTGCTAACCGATTCAGAAGATGTATTTGTAACCCTTATTGTAACAGTTGGCTTACTTTGGACAATGTTTATACTAATCAGCGGTTTATACTCTATTCACGAATTCACCATAGGTAAGCTACTTATTTTCTTGGTAATTACAGTAATTGCTATGATTATAATAGTATTTATCGTAATGGTATTCTACAGCTTAATTCAGCAAGCTATAAGCTTTATCGGTTCTTTGTACTTTGAGCTTGCTTTACGAAACGGAATATGAAAGGAGATTGATTTAAATGCTATACTTTAAGAAACACAGCTTAATGTTTAAAGTGTTCTGCGTACTTTGTTGTATTGTACTTTTTCTTTCTCCTGTAAATATTATTTCGTTTGCAGACGAAGTTGAAACCGATACTTTAGAGCCCGCTCCCACTGCATCAGAGTGCGTTGCCGAAAATGAAAAGTGTGCTTTGTATGTAGATTTTGAAACCGGTAACTTTAGCCTTTTAAACAAAGCTAACGGACAGTATTGGTACAACAAACCTACAGATGTTGAAAACGATTCTTATACTGTAGGTACAACCTACACCAATGTACAATCTACAATTGTTATAGGTTATGTTGACCGTGCTACAGAGCCATCTGCCAATGAGCTAAGCTACGCTAATGATTATGTATATTGCCCACCTGAGCAAATGGAAATTACCAAAATTAAAAACGGCATAAAAATTGTTTATAATTTTGAAGAATTTGGTTTTTCTATTCCTGTTAATTACACTATAGAAGACTCATACCTTGAAGCTTCTATTGATGTTAAAAACATTAAAGAAGGCAAGAAATGCTACATAGTAACCATTAATCTGCTACCTGTTTTCGGTGCAGGCAACTGGGAAACCGAGGGTGAGTTATTCATTCCTGATGGTAGCGGTGCTATAGTTAAATTCAATAACGGTGTTCAAACCACTTCTCCCTATGTAGCAAAAATATACGGCGAGGATTTATCTTTCCCCAAAAAGACACTTATTAACAAAACTCAGCCAATATATATGCCTGTATTTGCAACACTTAAAAACGAAGGTTCATTATTTGGAATTATAACCGAAGGTGATGCCGATGCTTCTGTAACCTACATTAACGGTAATGCCCGTTGCGGATATAACGCAGTAAGCAGTATCTTTAATTACAGAACTAAAGACGTTATTACAATGTTCTCGGGCACAGGTTCAAGCAATAATATTAACCGAGTTTCAAGAGTTCATTCAGAGGCTAAAAAATACAGCGTAAGATATTATGCTACCAATAAATCCAACTACCCCGATTTAGCAGAAATTTACCGTAACTATCTTATTGATAACAAAAAAATGAAGCAAACCGCTTCATCAGTTTCATTTAACCTTGATATATACGGTGGCGTTGAAACAAAAGCCTCTTTCCTTGGAATACCATATAATAAGAAGTTGGCACTTACCAGCTACTCTCAAGCCGAGGAAATGATAAAGGAATTAAAGTCTGCTGGCATAAACGAGCTTTCAGCACGCTATGTTGGCTGGAACAATAACGGTATTCTTAACAAAAAGGTTAATAACTCTTTAGAGCCCGCAGGCTATTTAGGCGGAAAGAAAAATCTTTCTAAATTGATTGACTTCTGTAATACCGAGAATGTTTCAATTTATCTTGATAACGATATTATTAAGTTCAGAAAGAACGGAAATGGCGTTAAAACGTCTAAGGATGCCGTAAATACCATCTTCAGCGAAGAAACAGTTCTTTACTCGTATATGCGTTCTGTGTACGCTACGGTGCTATCACAAGAAGATGTGTATATGGTTAGTTCTTCTAAAATAACAGATGTGTTTAACAAATATCTCAAATCACTTAAAAAGCAACAACCAAATTTAAAAACAATCGGTCTTTCAACAACCGGTAATATGCTTTATTCAAATCCGCAGTCTAAAAAAGGCAACCTTTGCACAGACCTGCTTAATAAATACACAAATATTTACAGCTCGCTCGCAAAAGATGGTTATAGCTTAATTTTAGAATCAGCAAATGCTTATGCATTCCCCTATGCTGAAAAACTTCTATCTGTACCAACTGCTTCAAGCGGTTATGATTCTTTTGATGTAGATGTCCCTTTCTACTCTATGGTATTGCATGGCTACAAAGATATGTCGGTTAATCCTATAATGCAGTCTGACAATCCACAAAAGAGCTTTTTAAATGCAATAGAAATGGGAATAGGAATTGCGTATGCAGGTATCTACGAAAATTCTTCATTACTTACAAACACAATGTATGACAATTTGTACAGCAGTAGCTATACCTTATGGAAAGAAAAGGCTGTAGAACAGTATTCACAGTATGACAGTATTTATAAAAAGATTTATAATTTACCAATCACAGAGCATACCGCTATATCTAAGGATGTTGTGAAAACTGTTTTCGGTAATAAATATGCCGTTTTTGTAAATTATGGTGATACCGATATAACGGTTGAAGATGTAAATATTAAATCAGAAGGCTTTACAGTAAAGGAGATGTTATGATGTTTAAAACAAAGTTAACACTTATGCAAAAAAACGCTTGGTACGGACGTCTTTTCCTGTTACCCTTCATAATTGGATTTATATTTTTCTTCTTAACACCGCTAATTCAATGTATTATATTTTCTTTCTGTAATGTTGATATTAAAATAGGCGGTTACAACCTTAATTACATAAAACTAGGTAACTTTAACCACATTTTCAGAGAAGACCTTGATTATTCAACTAATTTAATTAGTTCTTTAACACAAGTTCTTTGGAAAGTACCTGCTATTTTGGTAGTATCAATATTCTTAGGAATTATTCTTAACACAAAATTCCATGGTAGAACCTTTATGCGTGCTTTGGCTTTCTTGCCGGCTATCGTTTCTTCAGGTCTTGTAATGGAAACTATGTCAAACGACGTTGTTATTGGAAGTATGACAAGCGGTAAGTCAGTATCTGCAGGTGCTATTATTCAAAGCACCGGTTTGCAGGATTTGTTGATTAACGCAGGCTTTAACGAGAAAATCACAACCCTTTTCTCTACCCTTTCAGACAATATGTTTTCTATTCTTTGGCTTTCGGGCGTGCAAATAGTATTGTTCTTGACAGGTTTGCAGGGTATTCCGTCCTCTCTTTACGAGGCGGCTCACGTAGAAGGTGCTACCTCTTGGGAAAGCTTCTGGAAAATCACATTCCCTATGTTATTACCTACTATTGAGGTTACTGCAGTTTATACTGTAGTTGATTTGTTCACATCAACCGACAACCCTGTTATGCGTCAGGTTCTTGCAGAAACCAATAGCATTCAATTAGGCTGGGCAAGCTCTATGTCAATTATATATGCGCTTGTTTTAGGTATTGTTCTGTTCTTTATCATCTTACTTTTCAGAAAATCTGAAAACAACAATTATTAGGCGGTGAATGAAATGATGAAATTTAATACATCTAAACGATATAACAGTTACCGTCTTAAAAGAGATGGACAAAATCTTATAATCTCACTTTTGAGATTTGCACTTATGTTCGGACTTGCGTATATATTCCTCTTCCCTATTTTGTACATAGTTTCGGTATCTTTTCAAAGCGCAGCATCAGTAAATGATCCCAGCGTTATTTGGATACCAAAAGATGTAACTTTAGAAAACTTTAAAATAACAATGGAAGTTCTGGAATATTCAAGTTCAGTAGCGCTTTCTTTTAAAATTTCTATTTTCAGCACAATAGCGGCTGTAGTTTCTTGTTCGTTGGCAGGTTACGGTCTTGCTCGTTTCAATTTCAAAGAACGAAACATACTGTTTGCCTTGGTGGTTTTAACAATCATTATACCCGCTCAGGCAACTATGATTCCATCTTATCTTAACTTCAGATTCTTCAACTTTGGCGGTATTATGAAGATACTATCCCCCATAATTGGTAAAGATAGTATTAACCTGTTAGAAACATCTTGGGTATTTATACTTCCTGCAATGTTTGCCAACGGTGTACGCTGCGGCTTGTACATTTTTATATTCCGTCAGTTCTTTATAGGTTTACCTGCCGAGCTTGAAGAAGCAGCTAAAATAGATGGTTGCGGTGTTCTAAAAACCTATGTAAGAATTATGGTTCCACTAGCAGTACCTTGCTTTGTAACCGTAATGCTATTCTCATTTATTTGGCATTGGAATGACCTATATGGCTCAATTATGTACTTTGGCTCAGGTTCTAGACCTATAAACGCCATGCTTGAAGGCTTGCTACAGTTGTTAAGACAGTCAAACCTTTACATAGGTAACACATCCCCTTATCAAATAAGAACTTATTTGGCATCAGGTTCTTTGCTTTCTTTATGGGCGCCACTAGTATTATACATTTTCTTCCAACGTTTCTTTACAGAAGGAATCGCTAAAACAGGTATTGTAGGATAACTTCAATAATAAGACATTAAAATATATTTTAAACAAATATTAGGTGGTGTTAATTATGAATTCAAGCTTTTCACCTTTATATATGAAAATTGCAAACGATTTGCGTATGCAAATTCATACAGGAAAAATCAAACCGAGTGACAAACTACCTACTGAATATGAGCTTATGCAGTTATATGATGTTAGCCGTATAACTGCAAGCAAAGCAGTTTCAATTTTAGCAGAAGAAGGTTTAATTTACCGTGCCAGAAAGCTTGGTACATTCGTTAAAGATTTTGATAAAGACGATTCGTTTATATCCCCTATGGAAAGCTTAAACCCAAATCAAAAACGAATGTTTCCGCTTGTTTTCCCATTTTCTATGAATAACGGTCTTAATATTATTGATGGTATTTTAAAATCAGAAAGCACAAATCAATACTACTTTGTGCCATATAACTCTGATAACCGCTTAGAAAATGAACGTGAAATATTAACCAATTTGTTAAGTATGAACCCACCAGGTGTTATCTGTCATCCAATTGTAAGTAAAAAGAATATTCCTCTTTTTATGCAATTTAAAGCCAAAAAAATTCCGCTAATTTTTATTGACCACGGAATTTACGGTATTGATGCACCTTGTGTTACTACAGATAATCACGCTATTTCTTATAACCTTACAAACAAGCTAATAGCTATGGGACATACAAGAATTGCTTTTATATGCACAAACAGCACACTTGATACTGTTAAGGCTCGTTTTTCGGGTATTTTAAAAGCATTAATAGACCATAATATGATTATGCCTGAAGAATTCTTCATAGAGATTAAGGGTAAAAATCCTTCACACGATATACTTCTTTCTGATAATCCTGAAGATTTTGATTTGCCCCAAATACTCAAGTCACTTTTATCACTTGAAAATAGTCCTACCGTGCTTGTGTGTGCTAACGACGCTATTGCAATACATATAGAAAAGATAGCACTTTCAATGGGATTATCCATTCCTAAGGATATATCAATAACCTCTTTCGATAATACTGAACTGTGTAAGCATGTAAGTGTTCCGCTAACTTCAGTAGCTCAAAATTACGAGCAATTAGGTTCAGAGGCTATATCAATATTTAACCGTCTTACAGTTAAATCACCTGTTCCGTCGCTCACACGAGTACCCGCAACGATTGTATGGCGTGATTCGGTTAGAAATTTCACCAACATAAATGTTGACGGTTATTTTTAAATTAAAGTTATAAAAAAAATTCCTATGGTAAGTTAAAGCTTACCGTAGGAATTTTTTTGCCTTTAAACTAATATTTTAAATATCTAGAGCTAACATACCCAACAACATCACCGTATTGCACGACCGACCAATCAGGAATTTGAGCAAAAACTGTAACCTCTGCCCCGTTTGGAATTTTACCAACTATTGAAGAACCGGCAGAGGGATTGTATCTTACATTCAAATTACCGCCATTAGTTGCAACAGTAGCTACAAATATAGGCTGTGGCGTATTAAACGGTACACCGAAATATTCTGTAAGTGATAGCACTAAATTTGCCGCAATTATACTAATATTATCACGTATCCACTGGGCATCTTCTGCGTTATCATGATAAGCTATTTCTACTAGCACACTCGGTGCTTTTACACGTCTTACTTCACCAAGCGAAGTGGTAGGCACCGTGCGTACGCTATTAGGCAACGGGTAAATTAGCTGTAAATTGTTAGCAACAATATCAGCAAAACGCTTACCTTTTACACTTGTGGGATAATAATATACCTCTGAGCCACGCCTAGAGCCGTCACCGCTGCCTGTAGCGTTCGAATGCAATGCAAAATGCAAATCATAATTACCTGCGTTAGAAGCCGCTATAGAGGACGCTGCGGTCATATCCGGTGTGTTGCGAACAAAACGTATTCCGCTTGCCGCAAGATATGGTTCCATAGCATCGGCTATAAGATTCATATAATATTCTTCATTTCCTCCACCGTTATAAGGATTAAATTCCTGCGTAGAGGGGCTTAAATAAATTATAGGCATAAAAAAACATCCCTTCAATCATCTTTACACTAAAATATGATTTAAAGGAATGTTTTATGATTTTTTAAATTTTTTAAATTACGCCATTATCTTTTGCAAGATTGTTTACAACCGATATAAACCAGCAATAAAGTGCCTCGCCCAGTTCCTGATAAACAGGGTCCCCATCATGCGAGCAAAGCATTGCAAAGGTTTGACCAATTCGACGGTCTATCTCGCCGCCACGGCGAAAAGCTAAGTAATAAAACGAAAAAGCACCTGTATCGCTTGAAGTACGGTACAACTCAGCATCGAAGGTGCGAACTGTATCCAAAAAGCTTTTTTGAGCTATACCGCTAAGAGTATCGTCCACAATAAGCTGTTCAAAGCCAACCGTTGCAGTAAACGAAAGCAGCATTCTTCGCTGAATTAACATTTCAGAATCTGCCGCCTCGTCAGCAGTAGCATTTTTTGAATCTTCAATAAAATTCATTGCTACCGCCTTGCCCCATTCACGAGCATTTTTAAGCTTAGCTTTATCTAAAGCATCTTGATTTTTCTGTTCTTCTTTTCTTTTCTTTATTTCAAGCGAAGGTTTGTCCCCCGCTATTTTAATATCACTATCCGAATACAATTTAATCACCCCTTAGAGTAGATTTTAAAAACGATAAATATATCTATGCTTTGTTTTTTCCCTTATATTCTTTAAGGGCTTGTGCTAATTGGTCGGGACAAGATGTGCCTTTAAAACCGCAGGTTATATTCTCAACACGAGTAATAACCTCATCTATATGCATTCCCACAACAAGCGCTGAAATTCCCTTTGTGTTACCGTTACAGCCGCCCTCAAAGCGCACCGATTTTATAATATCATTTTCAATTTCAATTTTAATATTGCGTGAACATACTCCACTAGTTTTATATGAAAATTCCATATTAAATATTCCTCTTTTATCTATCTTTAAATCTGTTGCTACGAACAGGGTGACGAAGCTTTCTTAAAGCTTTTGCCTCTATCTGACGAATACGTTCACGAGTTACGTTGAATTCTGTACCAACCTCTTCAAGTGTATGGCATCTACCGTCTTGCAAGCCAAAACGCAAGCGTATAACAGCCTCTTCACGTGGGGTAAGGGTTTTTAGTACACCATCAATATCCTCGTTTGTAATGGTTTTAAGCGCCGCCTCATCAGGTGCTAAGGCATCCTCATCACGAATAAAGTCCATAAGACGAGAATCTTCCTCAGGGCCTATAGGTGTTTCCATAGAAACCGGTTCTTGAGCTACACGCATAATTTCTCTTACTCTTTCTACAGGCAAATCCATCTTTTCAGCTATAAGCTCTTCGCTAGGTTCAAAACCGTTTTCGTGCAAAAGCTGACTTTGAATTTTCTTTAATCTGTTTATTGTTTCTACCATATGAACAGGTATACGTATAGTTCTAGCCTGGTCAGCAATAGCACGTGTTATAGCTTGGCGAATCCACCAAGTAGCATAGGTTGAGAATTTAAAGCCTTTAGTATAATCAAACTTATCTACAGCTTTAATAAGACCAACGTTACCCTCTTGAATAAGGTCTAAGAAGTACATACCTCTACCAACATATTTTTTAGCAATACTAACTACAAGACGAAGGTTGGCTTCGGTAAGACGTTGTTTTGCATATTGGTCACCGTCATTAATCTTTACTGCAAGCTCAATTTCTTCTTCAGAGCTAAGTAGCGGCACACGACCAATTTCACGCAAATAAACCTTTACAGGATCATCAAGTGAAATATTATCAAAAGAAATATCTTCTTCACTAAGCTTGTCGACATCCATTTCCTCGAGTTTTAGCTCATCGTCAGTAGGTTCTTCATCAAAATCAAGCTCTAGCAGAGGTGGCTCAGAAAAAAGCTCTTCAGGATCTTCCGGAGCGTTTTCTATATCATCAATAGTTAATTCCTTTTCCTCTTGATAGAAATCACTCTCGGTCTGTTCAGTATTTTTAGTAACCTTTTTTTCTTCCTTAACGTTATTATTCATATTATTTAATTTCCTTTCGCTTTTTTCTCAATAATATTTTTAAGACCGGCTGCCCAATCTTCTACTGTGTTATCTTTATCTTCAGAAGAATTCAGCAGAATATCTTCTTCTAATATTACCTCAATACAATCTTTTAATACAGTTTTAGCGTTTTTACCCGCTTTCTCGCTATTTTGAAGTGACACTAAATAGCCAAGCTCGGCAGGTAACAGCTTTTCGGCAAATACAGAAACATCTAATGCCCTGCCACTATCTAAAGCCTGTGAAATCATTTCATAAATGCGCCTGTTCAGCGATGTAATCATTTTTTCTGTAGGCAAAAGCTCTTTTGCGGTTTCATAAAAATCAGGATGCTGCAAAAGCACCGCTATAAATGTTTCTTCAGCCGCTGTACCCTTTTGCGAGCGCCGTCTTTCAGGATTTATATCATCCTTTGTAAATTTAGGTCTGACTATGTCAGAAATTTCAGCCTTTTTTCTGTAACGCTCATTTTTTCGCCTAAGCTCGTCCACCTTAGCGTTGAGTGCGGTTCTTGAAACACCATATTTATCACTTAAACGACCAATGTAAATATCCCTTGTCATCATATCATCACAAGAGGATATAACCTCTGCCGCTTTTGCCAAATATTTAAGTCTACCATCATCGGTATTCAAATCAATACCATCAGCTGCGGTGAGTAGCTTATATTCCATATCGCTGACTGCGCCCTCTAGTAATGCCTTAAAGCGCTCGGCACCGTTTTTCTTTATATATTCATCAGGGTCCTTACCGTCAGGAATAACTACTACCCTTACAGAAAGACCGGTGTTTTCAAGCAACTGCGAAGCTCTTTTTGCCGCTTTTTGACCGGCGGCATCAGCATCAAGCATAAGCACAATTTCTTTAGTGTAGCGAGCAATTAAATTAACCTGTTCAGATGTAAACGCAGTACCAAGCGGAGCTACAGCATTACAAAAGCCGGCTTGATGCAAAGAAATTACATCCATATTACCCTCAACAAGTATTATTCGCTCAGAGCAATGATTTTTAGCAAAATTAATACCAAACAAGTTTTCACTTTTTTTATAAACAGGGGTATCAGATGTATTTACATACTTGCCTGACGTTTTATCCTCTCCCGGCATTGCTCTGCCGCTAAAGGCTATTACATTACCACGAATGTTAATTATTGGGAACATAATTCTTTTTCTAAAACGGTCATAATAACTGCCACGTTGGCTTTTGCCTATAACATTTGCAGTAAGCATATCTTGTATGCTATATCCCTTAGATTTTAAGTGGTTAATTAAGCTATCCCACGAATCAGGTGCGGCGCCAAGACCAAAATGCTTTATAGTTGAAAGCGAAAGCCCTCTGCCCAGAAGATAATCAAGCGCCCATTTGCCACCGGGTGACATTAAATAAGAATGGAAAAATCTTGCAGTTTCACGGTTAATGTCATACACCGTATTCTTTTGCTTTTGAAAGGAATCATCATACCCATCCTGCGGTAAAGCCACGCCCGAGCGCTCGGCTAAAAGCTTTACAGATTCAATATAATCAAGATTTTCTATTAACCCTGTAAATGTGAATACATCACCGCCCACACCACAGCCGTAGCAATAAAACGAGCTTGATTCAGGGTAAACTGTAAACGAGGGAGTTTTTTCGCTATGAAACGGGCAAAGACCTACAAGATTTTTACCTCGCCTTTTTAAATTTACATATTGAGAAATTGTATTTTCTATATCATTTCTGTATTTAATTTCAGCTATAACATCCTCAGGTATTGCCATAAACCCACCTCACTTTTTATTTATTATACAATATTATAAGTACCATTTATAGTACTTTACATTGACCAAGACTTAGGAATATAAATATTCTTATACAAATCAGTAGCATAATGGTCTGTCATACCCGAAATATAGTCTGCTACAGCACGTTCTACACCCTCTGTTTCGCAAACTTCCAAATACTCCGGCGACAACTTATCTGTATTATTAAGATAGTATTTAAAAAGTCCTTCAACAATGCCTAAAACCTTAGTTTCTTCCGACTTGGCTATAGGATTTTTATATACCGCATCAAAAAGAAATTCGTGCAGATTATTGTACTGCTTTTCAATTTCTTTTTCCATTATAATATCATCTTTACTGTTTTCCACAATAGAGCATACCAAAGTGTTTATGCGTTCGCTTTTAGAATTACCCAAAACATTTGTTATTTCTTTTGGCAAATCATTTTCACTAATAATTTCTGCTCTTACAGCATCATCAATATCATGGTTAATATATGCAATTCTGTCAGAAAGACGAACAACTCTCCCCTCAAGACTTTGCGACCATTCGCCACAGGTATGTCGGTCTATACCGTTAAGCACTTCATAAGTAAGATTTAAACCCTTGCCGGCTTTTTCTAGCTTTTCACAAACTCTTACACTCTGTTCATAATGAGCAAACCTAAAAGATGCTAAATCATTAATTGCCCGCTCACCTGCATGACCAAAGGGGGTATGACCCAAATCGTGACCTAATGCAATAGCCTCGGTTAAATCCTCGTTCAAACGCAACGCACGGGCAATTGTACGAGCTATCTGTGCAACCTCTAATGTATGAGTTAATCTTGTTCTGTAATGGTCAAGCTCTGGGGATAAAAACACCTGTGTTTTATGCTTCAAACGCCTGAATGCTTTACTGTGAATAATACGGTCTCTATCACGCTGAAAGTCTGTACGTATTTCACATTGCGGTTCGTAAACCTTTCTGCCCTTTGTATCGGCTGAAAATGTAGCTTTAGGTGATAAAATCAATTTTTCGTTCTTCTCGGTTTGAATTCTCACAGACATATATTACACCCCTTTACTTAATATATTAGCCAGAACTTTCAAAATCCCTTTATTTTTTACAATTTTTTATAATATTAATTATTAAATTTCAAAAGGACAAACTGTTTTTTCTACCTCTACTGCTGAAAGTCTTGCAGAAAATGTTTCACAAAGATTAGGTAAA
>JAZREW010000035.1:0-14961 GCA_045661005.1 Acutalibacteraceae bacterium
CTAAAATCGACCTTTCAGGTATGACTACTGCTGACATTAACCTTCCTTTTATTACTGCAGACCAAACCGGTCCTAAGCACTTTGAAACTACCCTTACACGTGCTAAGTTCAACGAGCTTACCGCAGATTTAGTAGATGCTACTATGGCTCCTGTTCGTCAGGCTTTGGCAGACTCCGGTCTTAACAAGGGCGACATCAACAAAGTTCTTATGGTTGGTGGTTCTTCTAGAATCCCTGCTGTTCAGGAAGCAGTTAAAGCATTTATGGGTACAGAGCCTTTCAAGGGCATCAATCCTGATGAATGCGTAGCTTTAGGCGCATCCTTACAGGCAGGCGTTTTAGGCGGCGATGTTAAGGGTCTTCTCCTTCTCGACGTTACCCCACTTTCACTCGGTATTGAAACCATGGGCGGTGTTTCTACAAAGGTTATTGACAGAAATACTACTATTCCTGCTAAAAAGAGCCAGATATTCTCAACTGCGGCTGACGGTCAGACTTCTGTTGAAGTACACGTACTTCAGGGTGAACGTGAGTTTGCTAAGGATAACAAAACACTTGGTGTATTCCACCTTGACGGTATTGCTCCTGCTCCACGTGGTATCCCCCAGATTGAAGTTACTTTCGATATAGATGCTAACGGTATCGTTCATGTATCTGCTAAAGACCTTGGCACAGGTAAAGAGAACAACATCACAATCACCTCTAACACCAATATGTCTAAAGAAGATATCGACAAGGCAGTTAAAGAAGCTGAAGAATATGCAGCTGAGGATAAAAAGCGCCGTGAGGCTGTTGATGTTCGCAACAACGCTGACCAGATGATTTATCAGACTGAAAAGACTGTAAGCGAATTTGGCGATAAGCTTTCTGACGAAGAAAAAGCTAAGATTGATACTGCTAAAGAAGCTCTTAAAGAAGCTTTAAAGGGTGAAGATATTGATGCTATTAAGGCTAAGCAAGAAGATTTACAGAAAGAAATCTATGCTGTAAGCGAAAAGATTTACAAGGCAGCAAATCCAGAAGGCGCTCAGGGTGCTCCCGGTGCTGACAATGCAGGTGCAGACCCAAATGTTTATGAGGCTGACTACACCGATGTTGACGATAACAAATAATTTAAAATAATGTAGGGGCGGCCCACAGGTCGCCCGTTCATTACATAAAAATTTTAGGAGAATTTTTGTGGCTGAAGATAAAAGAGATTATTACGAAGTCTTGGGTGTGGATAAATCCGTATCTGAAGATGAATTAAAAAAAGCATATAGAAAAGCAGCAAAAAAATATCATCCCGACTTAAACCCGGGTGACAAAGAGGCTGAAAAAAACTTCAAAGAAGTAAACGAGGCCTATGAAGTGTTGTCAGACGGTGAAAAACGTGCTCGCTACGACCAATTTGGTCACGCAGGTGTAGACCCCAACTTTGGCGCCGGTGGTGGCGGATTTGGCGGTGGTTTTACAGGTGATTTTGGCGATTTAGGCGATATTTTCAGCTCCTTCTTCGGTGGCGGCTTTGGCGGCGGTTCAAGACGCAGTAATCCAAACGCTCCAAGAAGAGGTAACGATACTGCCGCTGCTGTAAATCTTTCTTTTGAAGAAGCTGCCAAAGGTTGCAAAAAAACCGTTAAGGTTACAAAAATTGAAAACTGTAAAGAATGTGGCGGCACAGGTGCTGAGAAGGGTTCCAGCCCTAAAACTTGTCCTGTTTGTCACGGTACAGGTCAAGTTGCAACCACACAACGCACACCTTTTGGCGTTATGCAAACACAGCAGGTTTGTAACCATTGCCGTGGTAGCGGTAAGATTATTGATAATCCTTGCAAAACCTGTGCAGGTAAAGGCAGAATTCGCCATACAGTAGAGCAAACCGTTGACATTCCCGCAGGTATTGATGACGGTCAGGTTATCAATCTTCGTGGCGGTGGTGACAGTGGCGTAAACGGCGGCCCTGCAGGCGATTTACGCATAAATGTAAATGTTCGTCCGCATCCTATATTCGAGCGTGAAGGCTTTGACGTTTACTGCGAAATACCAATCACCTTTACTCAAGCGGCATTAGGTGCTGAAATTACCGTTCCTACGCTTGACGGTAAGGTTAAATTCCAAATACACGAAGGTACACAACCCGGCGATGAGTTCAAGCTAAGGGGCAAGGGTATTCAAAGGCTTAACTACTCAGGCAAGGGTGACCAATACGTAAAAATCAATGTAGAAGTACCGAAAGACCTTTCTAAAGAACAAAAAGCAAAGCTAAAAGAATTTGATTCTGCTACAAACGAAAAAAATTACAAAAAGCAAAAAAGCTTTATGGATAAGGTTAAAGACTTCTTTAACGAATAAATTCAAACAGCTATCCTATACTAAAATTGGATAGCTGTTATTTTTTTAAAAAACAGTCTTGAATTATAAACGTTTTTGTAATATAATGTTGTATTATATTGTTTTAAGGATGTTTTTTATGAGTGAAAAAAGAAGTAACTTTACAGGCAAAATCGGCTTTGTTTTAGCGGCCGCCGGTTCTGCTGTTGGTCTTGGTAACATTTGGCGTTTCCCCTATCTTGCCGCAAAATACGGTGGCGGTATTTTCTTGCTGGTTTATATAGCCTTGGCTGTAACATTAGGCTTTGCTTTAATGTGTGCGGAAATTGCATTAGGTAGAAAAACCGGTCAAAGTGCTATTAGAGCATTCGGCGTGCTTAACAAAAAATATTCTTTTATAGGTGTTTTGGCTTCAATAGTTCCTATGATTATACTTCCATACTACTCGGTTATAGGTGGTTGGGTTTCTAAATACATCTGGGTTTTTGTATCAGGTCAAGCACATACAGCCGCAGATGATAGCTATTTTACAAGCTTTATTTCAAAACCAATAGAGCCTATAGGCTGGTTTTTACTGTTTATAGGTCTTACCGCATTGGTTGTTTTATTTGGTGTAGAAAAAGGCATAGAAAAAGTAAGTAAATTTATGATGCCGGTTCTTATACTTCTAACAGTATTTGTGGCGGTTTATTCAATGTTTATGCCGGGCGCTATCGATGGTGTTATTTACTATTTAAAGCCTGACTTTTCTAAATTTTCTGCAACTACTGTATTAGCGGCTATGGGTCAATTATTCTACTCAATGTCAATAGCTATGGGTATTATGATAACCTATGGTTCTTATATCAAGAAAGATATTAACCTTGAATCTTCTGTTAAGCAGATTGAACTTTTCGATACCGGTATCGCTTTCCTTGCAGGTCTTATGATTATACCTGCTGTATTCGCTTTCTCTGGCGGTGACGAAGCTGCTCTCGGCAAAGGTCCAAGCCTTATGTTTATAACCCTACCAAAAGTGTTTGATTCAATGACCGGCGGCACAGTTATAGGCGCTTTGTTCTTTATTCTTGTTTTCTTTGCCGCTCTCACCTCTTCAATTTCACTTATGGAAACCGTAGTTTCTATATTCCGTGATAAATTCAACTGGAGCAGAAATAAAACCTGTTTGCTGGTATTTATTGGTAGTGTGATTTTAGGTCTACCATCTTCTTTAGGTTTCGGCGTACTTGGCAACTTTACTATAGCAGGTCTTACATTCCTTGATATGTTTGACTTTATAAGCAACAGTGTGCTTATGCCAATAGTTGCATTCCTAACCTGTATATTCGTAGGTTATATTGTAAAACCCGATTTGTTTATAGAAGAAATGAGCCTTACAGGCAAATTTAAGGGACAAAAAATATTCACCGTAATTATTAAATATATAGCTCCAATTTGTATAATTTTAATCCTTGTTTCATCTGTACTGGATGCACTTGGAATTGCTAAAATTTAAATACGCATTAAGCAAAACTGCCAAGAAATTACTTGGCAGTTTTTCATTGCTTTTTTTATAATATTTTCTTGAAATTTCGGTCGAAATATTGTATAATAAATTGATTATAATTTTATTGTTTCGGAGAAATTAAATGAACATTTTAAATACCCTTACCGAAGAGTTTAAGCTTAAGCCTTTTCAGGTAGAAAACACCGTAAAGCTTATTGATGAAGGTAACACCATACCCTTTATTGCCCGTTACCGTAAAGAAGCTACCGGCTCGCTTGATGACCAGGTTTTAAGAGAACTCTCTGATAGACTTTCTTACCTTAGAAATATGGAAGAAACCCGTGAAAAAATTAAAAAGTCTATCGAAGAACAGGGCGCACTTACTGAAGAGCTCGTAGCCGCAATAGATGCCGCCGCTACATTAACCGAGCTTGACGATATTTATCGCCCATATAAAAAGAAGAAAAAAACACGTGCTACTGTTGCAAAGGAAAAAGGCTTGTTGCCATTGGCAGAGCTTTTGTACGAGCAGTCACCCGACTGTCCTGAGCCATTAGCGGCGGCTTTGGATTATGTAAACGAGGAGCTTGGCGTAGAAACTGCTGAAGATGCACTTGCCGGCGCTATGGATATTATAGCTGAAATTATATCAGACGATGCAGATGTAAGAAAGCGTATGCGTTTTGTTTGTTCTGCACATGGTATACTTTCCGTTAAAGCCGCAGTTGAAGATACAGGTGTTTACGAAATGTATGCCGATTATTCAGAGTCTGTTGCCAAAATACCCGACCATAGAATACTAGCCATAAACCGTGGCGAAAAAGAAGATATATTAAAGGTTTCTATTGATTTTGATAAAGATAAAGCTATGTTTATCATATCTAAAACCCATATTAAAGATGGCTCCCCTGCAACCGAGGTTGTGCGAGCCGCCGCTGAGGATGCTTATTCAAGACTTATATTCCCTTCTATTGAAAGAGAAATTCGTTCTTCACTTACAGAAAGGGCAAGCACTTCGGCAATTAAAGTATTTTCTACAAACCTTAAACAGCTTCTTATGCAACCACCTGTAAAAGATAAAGTAACTTTAGGTCTTGACCCTGGTTACAGAACAGGCTGTAAGGTTGCCGTGGTAGACGGTACAGGCAAACTTCTCGATACCGCTGTTATTTATCCCGTACCACCAAAAAGCAAAATAGAAGAAGCTAAAATTATTATTAAAGCTCTTGTTAAAAAACACTCTGTAGAATGCTTTGCTATTGGTAACGGTACTGCAAGCCACGAAACAGAATGCTTTGCGGCAGAGGTTATTCGTGAGCTTGATACCGGCGTTTCTTATATGGTAGTAAGTGAGGCAGGCGCCAGCGTTTACTCGGCTTCAAAATTAGCGGCAGAAGAATTTCCTGATTACGATGTTTCTTTAAGAAGTGCTGTATCTATAGCACGCAGAATGCAAGACCCTCTTTCAGAGCTAGTTAAAATAGACCCAAAAGCTATCGGTGTTGGTCAGTATCAGCACGATATGCCCCCTGCTCAGTTAACAAGTGCGCTTGACGGTGTAGTAGAAAACTGCGTAAACTCGGTTGGTGTTGACCTTAATACTGCATCCATTCAGCTTTTAAGCCACGTTGCAGGAATAGGACCGGCGCTTGCAAAAAATATTGTTACCTATCGTGAAGAAAATGGTAAATTCACAAACCGTACCGAGCTTAAAAAGGTAGCAAAGCTAGGTCCTAAGGCATTTGAGCAATGTGCAGGATTTTTACGCATAGCCGATGGCAAAAACGTGCTTGACAATACCTCGGTTCACCCCGAAAGCTACAAGGCGGCTGAAAAACTTTTAAAGCTATGTGAATACACCGAAAAAGACCTTAAAAATGGTGGTGTTTCAAATCTTTCAGACCGTGTTACCGCTTTAGGCATTGAAAAAACTGCCGCCGAGCTTGAAATTGGTGTTCCTACCCTTGAAGATATTGTTAAAGAGCTTGAACGCCCTGGCAGAGACCCACGTGACGAACTTCCAAAACCAATGCTAAGGCAAGATGTAATGTCTATGGAAGACCTGAAAACAGGTATGAAGCTTACCGGTACAGTTCGTAATGTAATTGACTTTGGTGCTTTTGTTGATATAGGCGTTCATCAAGACGGTCTTGTTCATATTTCACGTATAACAGATAAGTTTATAAAGCATCCGTCTGAAGTGCTTAAGGTTGGCGATATAGTAGATGTTTATGTACTTTCTGTTGACGTTTCTAAAAAACGTATTTCGTTAAGTATTAAACCCATTGATTAGGTAATGAAAATGAAACTTAATAATTTAAAAGGCAGTATTATTCTTTGTGTTGCCGCTCTGATTTGGGGACTGGCCTTTGTGGCACAAAGCGATGCCGCAGATTTAGTTCCACCGCTTATGTTTAATGCTCTGCGCTCTTTTATAGGCGCAGCCGCACTTTACATATTCTTTCTTATTACAAAAGCAAAAACCCGTCAACCGTTTTTTCCAAAATCCAACCCACTAAAAAGCAAATATTTTACAGCCGCTATAGTTTGCGGTGTGTGCCTTGCAATATCGGTCAATTTTCAACAATTCGGCATAACCTTTTATCCAAAAGGTGTGGCAAGCGAAGCCAGGGCTGGCTTTATTACAGCACTATATGTAATTCTGGTTCCTGTTTTTTCGGTGTTTTTTAGAAAAAAGGTAAGTCTTTTTGTTTGGCTTGGTGTAATAATTGCTATGGCAGGCGTTTATATGCTATGCTTCTCGGGCGGAATAAACGGAATATATCTTGGTGATATACTTGTTTTTCTTTGTGCTATAAGCTTTAGCCTGCATATTATGGCGGTTGATAAATACGTAGCTGTTACAGGCGGCGTGAAACTTTCTATTTTGCAGTTTACCGTGTGCGGAATCATATCTCTTTTGCTTTCGCTTATCTTTGAATTTAATGCCGTAAGCTTTAGCAATATAATTGAAGCCGCACCGCAGATTCTGTATCTTGGCATAATGTCAAGCGGTGTTGCCTACACGTTGCAGATAGTTGGTCAAAAGTATGCCGAACCCGCAGTAGCCTCTATTACCATGAGCCTTGAAAGCGTATTTGCCGCTCTTGGCGGTTGGTTTATATCAGGCAATGTACTATCGAAAACAGAGCTACTGGGTTGCTCGCTTGTATTTGTTGCCATAACAGTAGCTCAACTACCTCAACTAAAACAAAAATCTGTACAGTAAAATCATTTGTTCACAATTTGTTTATTGTTTGTGTAAAATCATTTGATATTATTGTTTAGATATATAAACAAAATTAATTTTGGAGGAATATAAATGATTAATGTTACCGGACTCAGCAAAAGGTACGGTACCCACCTTGCAGTTGATAACGTAAGTTTTCAAATCAAAAAAGGTGAGGTTATCGGCTTTTTAGGACCCAACGGTGCAGGTAAGTCTACCATTATGAATATGTTAACAGGCTACCTTTCCGTAACACAGGGTAAAATTGAAATTGACGGTTTTGATGTTTCAGAATACCCTGAAGACGCAAAACGTCGTATAGGCTACTTGCCTGAAATCCCCCCGCTTTATATTGATATGAAGGTTCGTGAATATCTTAACTTTATTTATGACCTTAAAAAAGTTAAGTTCCCTAAGAAACCTCATATTGACGAAATTTTGAAGCTAGTTAAAATTGATAACGTTCAAAACCGACTTATCAAAAACCTTTCAAAAGGTTACCGCCAAAGAGTAGGTTTTGCCCAAGCTCTTATCGGCAACCCCGATGTTCTTATTCTTGACGAGCCTACTGTTGGTCTTGACCCCAAGCAGATTATAGAAATAAGAAACTTAATAGCACGCCTTGGTAAAAACCATACTATTATACTTTCTTCACATATCTTGTCAGAAATTCAGGCAGTTTGTGAGCGTGTTATAATTATTAACCGTGGTCAGATTATAGCTGACGATACTTCTGAAAACCTTTCTAACAAGCTTTCAAGCGACCATTCATTAGTTGCAAGAATTGTATGTACCGAAAAGGAAATGCTTGAAGCTCTACAAACCGTTAAGGGTGTAGCTGCTGTTACGTCCCTTGGCAGAAAAGAAGATGGCTCTTACGACTTCCTTATTCAGCCTGAAGAGGGCGAAGATGTGCGTGCAGCAGTATTTGAGAGAATTGTTTCAAGAAACAGAACATTGCTTTCTATGACATCTAATACCGCTACACTTGAACAGATATTCTTACGCCTTACCCAAACGGCAGATAATGATGAAGCAAGACGTTTGCTTGGTATTGAAGTTGAAAAAGAAGAAACAACTAACGAAACCATAGAAACTACCGAAACTACTACTGAAACCACTACCGAAACTACTACCGAAAATATTGAGGAGGAAAATTAAATGACTGCTATATTTAAAAGAGAATTTAAATCTTACTTCTCAACACCTATAGGCTATATTGTTTTAGCCGCATTTTATTTCTTTTTAGGATTCTTTTTCTCTGTAATTTACGGCTATGGCTCACCTGACGTTTCAATGGTTATAACCGCTATGTCATCTGTAGTTGTATTTGCTTTACCTGTTCTCACTATGAGAATAATGAGTGAAGACCGTCGCCAAAAGGTTGACCAGATTTTACTCACAGCCCCTGTAGGACTCACCTCGGTTGTGTTAGGTAAATTCCTTGCAGCACTTGCAGTATTTGCACTTGGCTTTGCGCCTACAGTTATTTTTGAAATAATTGTAATGTCTTACGTAAGCGTTAATATTATGTCTTACATCTACGCTTTACTTGGTATGCTTTTACTTGGCGGTTCTCTAATCGCAATAGGTATGTTTATTTCATCATTAACCGAAAGCTCTGTTATTTCTGCAATTCTTACCCTTGTTATTAATATACTTGTTCTTTATATTTCAAACCTTTCAAGTATGATTAAGGTTGAATGGATTGCAAACGCAATTAACAAAGCGGCTTTCCTTACTGTTTTTGAAGCATTTGGTGAAAATATTTTCTCTATTGCTGATATCGTATACTTTTTAAGCATAATTACTGTTTTCGTCTTCCTATGCGTTCGTTCGCTTGAGAAGAGAAGATGGTCTTAAAGGAGGTAAGTATAATGGAAGAAAACAAGAATTTAATTCCCGAAAACGAGCTTCAAGAAGAAGTAACCGCAGAAGTTACCGAAAACAATGCTGCAGAAACCGAAGCAAACAAGCCTGAAAACCTTGATATTGCCGAGGCTGTAAAGAGCGCTAAAAAGGCAAAAAAGGATAAAAAACCGAAATTGCTTAAAAACCAAGCTTTACTCAAGCGTGGTAGCTATTCTTTAGCAATTACCGCCGCAGTTTTAGCAGGTGTAATAATTCTAAATGTATTGGTTGGTGCTTTGTCTAACCGCTTTGTGCTTGAATTTGATATGTCTACAGATAAAACAAATTCTATAAGCGCAGAAAACATAGATTATATAAAATCTGTTGATGAAGAAATTGAAGTTATTATGTGTGCCGATGCTGAAAGCTATACCGGCGGATATATGAGCTATTACGCACAGCAATACAACGTAACCAGCGATGCTACACAATACTATGAGCAAACACTTAAGCTTATAGATAAGTATGCTGATTATAACAAAAAGATTAATGTTCGTTATATTGATACACAATCTACCGAATTTGCAGAAATAGCTTCTAAATATACTAACGAAAATTTAACCTATGGTGACATTTTAGTTTCTTGCACTAAGAATGAAAATGAACGCTATAAGAAAATAGGCTTTACCGATATTTATAGCATTGCAGAGGATGATACCTATGCTTCATACGGCTACTCTACTTCTTATGTAGACGGTAACAATATCGAAACCGCTCTTACAAGTGCTATAGTTTATGTTACCAGCGATGAAACCAAAAAATTAGCTGTTCTTACAGGTCATTCTTCATACGATTATACCGAAAGCTATATTTCTTTATTAAAACAAAACAATTATGAAGTAGATGTTATATCTGACAGTATTATTACTAAAATTTCAAACGAATACGATGCAGTAATCATCGCCGCTCCCACACAGGATTTCCTTGGTAGCGAGATTGACGTGCTTTCTGACTTCCTTGAAAATGATGGCGCTCTTGATAAGGGTATTGTGTTCTTTGCAGATGTAGCTGCCCCCTATCTTACCAACTTCTACGATTTCCTTACACAGTGGGGTATATCTGTACAAGAGGGTATAGTTTACGAAACCGATACAAATAACCATATGCCTGACGAACCTACCACACTTGGTAGCTATTCATCCGGCAAAGATGATATAACCGGTTCTATGAATATTTGTATTACAGGCTACAATGCTCCAATTACTGCCGCTTTCGAAAAGCAAGAGGCTATGACAGTAACATCACTCGTAGAAACCACAGGCACAACCGTAATTGCTCCTGTTGGCGCTACTGCTTCTTGGGACGGCGCAAACAGCGCAGATGCTAAAGTATATTCTACCTTAATTCAGTCAGAAAAGCTTGATTATAATGACGATAACGAGGCTATCTGCAGCTATGTTTTAGCATTTAGTAGTATAGAGTTTATCACTTCACAATACAACGAGCAGACCTCTGTTTCTAATAAAAATATGCTTTTAGCCGCAGCTGAGCGTGCCGCAGATGCTGATGATATGGGCATTACCTTTGTTTCAAAGTATATTGAAAACGAAAGCTTTTCTGATAAGGTAACAGAAGGTTCTGTTAGCACAATGCGTATAATATTTATGATATTCTTACCTATCGTTTTAATCGCATTAGGAATTTATGTTTATATTAAGAGAAGGAACGCATAATTATGGCTGATTTTCCCGAAAACGAGAAATTAATAAATACCGAAGCTGAAAACACCGCTTTTGATGAAGATTCAACCGTTTTTTCAAATCCTGTTGAACACACAAAAAAAGCCGATGGTGTTAAAGCTAAAAAAAGATTACCTATAGTGCTGGCCTCCCTGCTTTCTGTAGCAGTATTGGTTGGCGGCACTATAGCCGTTATTAAACTCATCCCCGAAAAGCAAGAAGATGAATCTTCTGTCCCCTCTATTGAGGCTATAGAGGTTCTTGATATGAAAGCAGATGAGCTTAAAACCATTACCGTAACAAATGAAAACGGTTCATTCCAGATTTATTCTGAAAAGGAAAGTACCAAAAGCGAAAGTAGCTCTACAGAGGTTACAAACTGGTACTTAAATGGATATGACAAGGATGTTGTAAGCACCTCAAGCATATCACAAATTGCAAGTACAACCGCATCTATTTCGGCCTCACGTGAGGTTACAGAGCGTACCGCCGCAGATTGCGGACTTGAAACCCCATCCATTAAAGCAGATGTTGTAACAGAAAAGGATGAAACATTTTCTGTACTTATAGGTGATGAATCGCCTGATAAGAGCGGTTATTATCTAAAGCTTTCAAATAGCGATAAAATTTACGTTGTAGACAGTACTGTTCAAAGCAGTCTTAACTTTACTGCTTTATCGTTAGCAGATTTAAGCTCTATGCCGCTTTTTGAAACTGATGATACTAATTACAGAACCGATGAATCCGGTTTAGTTACATTTGACTCCCTTACAATTTCCGGCAAGAATTTTCCAAACACACTTCTTATAACCCCGAATAACGATAATCGCATTTCAGAATATGCACAGTTTATTGTATCTTCTCCCGAAGAGCGTATTGCTGATAATGTAGATAAAGTGTTTGCTATCTTCAACAATGGTTTAAGTGTTATTGGTGCTTATAGCTTTGATACTTCTGCAAAATCGCTAGCCGCTACAGGACTTGATAATCCTGATTTTGTTGCTACAATGAAAATTAAAGACAAAAGCCTTACCTATAAATTCAAGCTTCAGGAAGACGGTTACTATGCCGCTATTTGTGACGGTGTTAAACTTATAAAAATGGTAGACCCTTCAAGCATAGAATTTATAAATTATAATTCTACAGATTTTTACTCATCCTGGGTATGCCTTAACTCTATAGATGACCTTAAAGCCTTCACCTATAAAGTTGGCGATAAAACTTATGAGTTTGGTATAACCGCTAATCCTGACGAAGAATCTGAAGATTCATATATTGTAACTATAGACGGTAAAACAATAAAATCTTCTACCTTCCAGAACTTCTATCAACAATGTGTTTCTCTTTCCTGCAATGATTTTACCGTACAAAATCTTACCGCACAGCCTGAAATTTCAATAATCTTTACCTTTAAAGATGAAATTGGCGGTCAGCAAAAAGTTGATTTTGTGAAATCAGATGCTTCAAGGTATCAGTTTAGTTTAAACGGCATTGCTATGGGTAGAGTAAATTCTTCTATGCTTAATCAATTAACCAAGACATTGGAAACTATGTACAACGCTAAATAATTGTTGACAAATCTTATTGCTTAATGTATAATATTAACGCAGTAGGGGCTGCATTTTCTAATTGAAAATGCAGCCCTTTTTGTGTGTAAATTTTAATTGAAAGGCTTGAATTATCATTATGAAAAAATATGATGTTGCAATTATAGGCGGTGGAATTGGCGGTCTTATGGCGGCTTACCGTTTAAAATTAAACTGTGCTGATATTAAAATTGTAATGACGGAACGTGGCAATACACTCGAAAATCGCCACTGTCCCGCAGGCAGAAATAAAACCTGTATTCACTGCAAGCATTGCAGTATTACAAGCGGTTATGCAGGCGCCGGCGCTTTTTCGGACGGTAAATTCAATCTTGGTACTGCTTATGGCGGTACTTTGGGTGAAGAACTAGGCGATACTTTGGCTAATAAATATATTGACGAAGTTGATAAAATTCTCAATAAATACTGCACATCCGGCGAGCCTCAGGTATACAAATCTAATGACGAATTAAAACTCAAATGCTTGCAAAATAATCTTAGATTGCTTGATATGAATGTTAAGCACTTGGGTACAGACAAAAATTTCGTTACCATGCAAAATCTCATAAACGCTATTGCCGAAACCGGCACCGAAATGCTTAGCTTTTATGATTGCGAAAGCGTAGAAGAAAGTGAAGACGGTTATATTCTCAACTACACAAACGGCGAAAAGCTTTTTGCTAAAAAAATAATAATCGCTACAGGACGTGGTGGCGCTAACTTTGTTGCTAACTTCTGTCGCTCTTTCGGTGTTAAAATGCGTTCTAACCATATTGATATTGGTGTTCGTGTTGAAATGAAAGATATTATTTGGAAAGAATTTTCTGATAAGATTTACGAGCCTAAAATTCTTTACAAAACCAAAACCTTTGAAGACCGTTGCCGCATGTTCTGCTTTAACAAGGGTGGTCTAGTATCTGCCGAAAACAATCACGGTATTATAACTGCAAACGGTCATTCATTTGCAGAGGCTGATAAGAAAACTGAGAACTGCAACTTTGCCATACTTTCAAGCATTCGCTTTACCGAGCCATTTAATCAACCTACTGAATATGCAGAAAATATTTCAAGGCTTGCTAATATGATAGGTAACGGTAGTGTTCTTGTGCAACGTTTTGGCGATTTAATACGTGGCAGACGTACTAACGACCATAGACTTTCACAAAATACTGTAGAGCCAACCTTAAAGGCTACTGCGGGCGATATTTCTCTTGTTTTACCTCACAGAATACTAACAAATATTATTGAAACCATATATGCGCTTGATAAGGTTGCACCCGGTACTGCTAATGATGATACTTTGCTTTACGGTTGCGAAAGCAAATATTATTCAATAAGACCCGAATTTATTAATGATAAGTTTGAGCTTACCGATGGTGTTTATATAATTGGCGACGGTAGCGGTATTTGCCGTGGTCTTTCACAATCCGGTGCAATGGGTATCTACGTTGCAGATTGCATAACTGAAAAATAAAAAAATTCACCCCTGAAAAGTTTAACTTTTCAGGGGTTTCAATTTACTCTTTAAGCGCTCTTTCAAGCCAAACAAAACCAAAATCCAATGCATCAAACATAGAATTCTTAGTTGTTTCTTTTACAATACGGTCCTTCTGACTTAGCTGAATATCGCTCTTTAGCAACTGTACACTTACTTTTGTCGGGATTTCGTTACCGTCCTTTTTCTCAGCTGAAAGTATTTCAAATCTTATTACAAAAGGTTCGGTCATATCACCGTAGTAAATTTCATTACCGCTACGAACAAGTGGTTTTTCCTTGTAAGTTAAAAAGGTGTTTTCTGACATTTTAATTACTCCTTCTCGGGGGTTTCACCGTATAGATTTAAACGAAATAGCATAGTTTCGTCGTCAGGATTAGTGCAACGTACAGTTGCCTCTGCGACCTCAGTATTTTGTAAAATAGTGCTAAGACCAATCATTTGGCAAAGCTTAGACTTTAGATTTAAAACATCACCGTCAACTGTTTCAAGATAGACATCGCCCTTACAATTGTCAATAGCTTTTATAAACTTTTCAAAATCAATATTATGAAGTTGAATTTTTCCATTATCCATGATTAAAACCTCCAAAACTATATATATTAAAGTATAACCCATAAAAATTAATATGTCAAGTTCAATTAGATTATTGACATTTCCATAAAATTTATGTAATATAGTATTTGTAGAAATTTGGATTTTCGGAGGAGTTTACATTGAAAAATTCACAAAAAAATATGGAAACCATCGTAAGCTTGGCAAAAGGCCGTGGCTTTGTATACCCCGGTAGTGAAATTTACGGCGGTCTTGCAAACTCTTGGGATTACGGTCCTTTGGGTGTTGAACTTAAAAACAACATAAAAAAAGCTTGGTGGAAAAAGTTTGTACAGGAATGTCCTTACAATGTAGGTCTTGATAGTGCAATTCTTATGAACCCTGAAACTTGGGTGGCTTCAGGCCACTTGGGCGGTTTCTCTGATCCGCTTATGGATTGTAAATCCTGTAAAACACGTCACCGTGCAGATAAGCTTATAGAAGATTACGTTGCAGAAAACAATCTTTCTGATAACCCTGCTGCTATGAGCGATGAAGAAATGATGAACTATATCAGAGAAAAAGGTATTGCTTGCCCTCACTGCGGTTCACATGACTTTACAGATATCAGAAAGTTTAACCTTATGTTTAAAACCTTCCAAGGTGTTACTGAGGATAGCACATCTACCCTTTATCTTCGCCCTGAAACTGCACAAGGTATTTTCGTA
>JAZREW010000036.1:0-22511 GCA_045661005.1 Acutalibacteraceae bacterium
AATGATCTATATATTAATATTTAATAGTAAACAACTAAAATTAAAACTATTTCTATATGGTGATTATGTTCTTTACCCTCTACCCTATTTAAAAACAAGCAGAGATTTAATTTTCTGCTTGTTTAATTATTTTATTTATATATCTGTTAAGCTGTGCTACAGGTAGGCCTACAACGTTATAATAATCACCTTTAATTTCTTTTACAAATAAGGCGCCGTTACTTTGTATGCCGTAACTTCCAGCTTTATCATATGGCTCTTCGGTATTGATATAGGCGTTAATTTCGGCATCTGTTAGCTCATAAAATTCAACTAAGGTAGTCACAGAAAAAGAAGTACAGCATCCTTTATAAATGATTGCACAGCCTGTAATTACTTTGTGCACATTACCTGATAGCTTTTTAAGCATATCAAAAGCTTCATTTTTTGAATGTGGCTTGCCTAAAATCTCGCCGTTATTTAAAACGCAAGTATCGGCACCAATAACTAAATCATCCTGAAAATTTTCAGCAACATTTATTGTCTTTAATTTTGCTAAAAATTCCGGTACCATTTCGGCTTCAATAGTCTCTGGTACTATTTCTTCGACATTAGAAACACTAATTTTAAACTCGGGAAAAATTAGTTTTAACAGCTCTTGTCTGCGTGGAGACGCAGATGCTAAAACAACATTAAAATCATTATGCATAGCTATACACCTGTTTCAAAACTTGGATAATTAGTATTATTGTTATCGTTCAAGTGTTTGTTATAATCGGCGATTACAAAACGAACATGCACTAAATAAGATGTGATGAAAAACGGCAATGTAAATAAAATAGGAAATACTAAAATTGAAACTAATATCCAGCCAAAGAAACTTAAAATTAGGTAGATAAAATCTAAAGTTGTTTTTTTAGATATTACTTTAGACAAATGTATAGCCTCAGCAATATCCATTTCTTCATCAGCAACAAACAAAACAGGCGCAATATAAAATTTTAACATATAAATAACTAGAATTACAGAGGCCAATGTTCTCAAAAACAGTATTGCGTAAGATAAATCAGATGCCCATAAAGGTGTTGAAACGTTAATTAAATCAAATACTGAAAAATTTGAAATTATCCAAAGAAAAAGTGCAGGTAAATAAAGCAAAACAGCAACAGGAATACATCTGACCGCAATCGCAAAAAGTAAATAAATAGACTTAATATATAGCTTTTTTTCTGAAAAATAATAGAATACAGAAATTGGGTTATCAAGTGTATTGAAAATCAGACGCCAAAAATAGCGTAACAAACCCATAAATAAAGGAAAAACCATAAAAATATTTAATATAATACAAAGTGCGTTTGCAAAAATTTCTCCCCCAAAAATACTAGACAAAGAAGCAATTGCATTAATAACAAAAATGCTCACAATTAATATAAGTGAAGATATAATTGCTTTAATATAATTACCTTTTAATGCAGTTTTAGCGGTGATTTTAATAATACTGCTGTTTGGTGTCATTTTTTACTCCTCAACATATTATGTTATTTTAAACTTCTACAGTTAGAATATTAACACAAAAATTTATTATACCTGTTTCTAAACTGTTAATTTTGCGTAATTTGCCATGATTTTTTTAGTTCCAACATTATCAAATGCAATTTCAAGCATAGTATCGCCACCAACAGGCGTAACCGAAAGAATAATACCGTCACCAAAGGTTTTGTGCGCAACCTGCTGACCTACAGTATAATTTGTTTTGGCTGCCGTTGGCTGAGAGCTTGCGGGTTTTGTTGACTTTATAAAGGAATTACCAAAGGCATTGGTAGACGCAGGCTTAAAGCTTGATGATACAGAGTATGTGGTTGCAGAACGTCTGACATAACCAGAAAATTCGCAAAATTCTTCAGGCATTTCTTTTACAAAACGTGATGGCATATTGCGGTTGGTAGAACCGAAAATCATACGTGTGTAAGAATTGGTTACAAATAGTTTTTTCTTTGCTCTGGTAATTGCAACATATGCTAGTCTTCTTTCCTCTTCAATCTCTTCAGGACCGCCGTAAATAGATTGATTACCGGGGAAAATTCCTTCTTCCATACCAACCAGATATACGTTGTTAAATTCAAGTCCTTTTGCGGCGTGAACGGTCATTAATATTACTCTGTCACTTTCATTGTCAAGTGAATCAATATCACTAATCAATGCGATTTGTTCAAGAAATTCAGATAATGTGGGTTCTTCAGTTTCAAGCTCATATTGAGCGATTGAAGAAGCAAATTCCTTTACGTTATCTAAACGGTCTCTTCCCTCTTCGCCTTCAAGCGATAACGCAAGTGAATATCCTGTAAGTTCAAGCATTTCTTCAAAAAGCTCAGAAATAGAAACGATTGAAGATTTTTCTGTTAAAATGTCAATTTTATTGCAGAATTCTTTAAGCTTTAAAGCGGCACGTGAAAGCGCTGCGTATTCTTCTGCATTTTTAAATACTTCAAAAAGTGAGATACCCAACTGAGCCGCAATTTCAGAGGCCTTATTAACTGTTGTGTCACCTATTCCTCTTTTTGGCTCGTTAATAATACGTTTAAGGCGCAAATCATCATTATTATTGTTTATTAAATGTAGATAAGCCAATACGTCCTTAATTTCTTTTCTATCATAGAAACGCATTCCGCCAATTACTTTGTAAGGTACACCGCTACGTGCAAATACATTTTCAAGTGCATTTGATTGTGCATTCATTCTGTAAAGAATAGCATGGTCAGCGAATTTTGCACCGTTTCTTACATTGTCAAGAATACTTTCTGTAACAAAACGAGCCTCTTCACGTTCATCGTCCGCCGTGTAAACAAGTATTTTTTCACCGTCACCGTTATCGGTCCAAAGAGTTTTACCTTTTCTGCCTTTATTGTTAGAAATAACCGAGTTTGCAGTATTTAAAATATTAGAGGTAGAACGGTAATTTTGTTCAAGTCTAATTACCTTAGCGTCTTTATATTCGTCTTCAAAATTCAAAATATTTTCAATGGTAGCGCCTCTGAAACGATAAATACTCTGGTCGTCATCACCAACAACGCATATATTATTTCTGGCAGACGCTAAAAGACTAACAAGTACATATTGCGCATAGTTAGTATCCTGATATTCATCCACCATAACATAGCGGAATTTGTTGCAATAATAATCAAGAACATCGTTATTTTCTTGCAAAAGCTTTACTGTGTTAACGATCATATCGTCAAAGTCCATAGCATCAGCAGACTTTAATCTGTTCTGATAGATATTGTATAACTCTGCTATTGTTTTTTGACGAAAATCAACACCAACATTTTGAGCATATTCCTGTGGAGAAAGAAGTTTATCCTTAGCGCTGGAAATAGCAGATAATACTGATTTGTGTGGCAGGAATTTTTCATCAATATTATGTGATTTCATAATTTCTTTCATAAGACGTCTCTGGTCATCGGTATCATATACTGTAAAATGAGATGTATAACCCAATAAATCGGCATTGCGTCTTAAAATTTTGCCGCAAACCGAGTGAAAAGTGCCTGCCCAAATGTCGTTACCGCTTTCGCCTAATTGATTGGAAATACGTTCTTTAAGTTCGCCTGCCGCTTTATTTGTAAAGGTAATGGCAAGTATTTGCCAAGGGTTTACAGAGTTTACAGAAAAAATATTTTCCGGTAAATAATCTGATTCGTTATTTAAAAACTTTTCAGCATCTAAAATATCCTCTTGTGTAAAGTTAGGCACAAATGTGCTGTTATATGCATCACCGAATTTAACCAAATTTAAAATTCGGTTTACAAGTACAGTAGTCTTACCGCTACCAGCACCTGCTAATACAAGAACAGGTCCGTTAACTGTGGTGACAGCCTCAAACTGTTTATCATTCATGCGTGAAAAGTGTTTTTTAATAATGTTACGTCTAAGGTTTAAAAAATCCATTTTTTTCTCCATTAAATTTTAATAAAAATATTTATTCCTTTAATTCATACAAAGCATTAAACAAAAGACTAAACTGTGCAGTAGCCAGCGACATATATTGTGGGTCGAAACCATACATAATAAATTCGCCGTCACCGTATTTAACACGCAAGGCACAGACTTTTCCTTTAATAAGTTCTTCACCAACGAGCAGACCGCTGCTTAAAATATTGTTGTCGGCAATTTTTAAAAGCGGTTTACAAGCGTTAAAATCTAAAATTTTAAAAGCGGATGAATCGCCAAAAATCAAGGTTTGTTTGGGTAAAATGCCTGCTGTTAGTTCGTCGTTTTGTAAATTAGATACTTTTAGTGTAGAATGGTGAACCTGGTATTTTTTTCTTGGAAGATTTGATACAACATCTGTAACGGGTAATTTTAAATGTTCAATAAAATAGTTGCAACTACCGTTCCAAGTGACTACTCTGCCACCTTTTTTTACAAATTCGCCAATGATTTTTGCGGTAGTTTCACCCATAAAGTGCTGATTTTCTTCAGCTAAAGTTTTAGAACCGGAATCATCTCTGGCAAGATAACCACTACTCTGTCCCGAAAAAATCAGTACATCAACATCTTTTAAAGCACCATTGCGAATATCTAAACCGTTTACCAGCTTATAATTAAAGCCATAACGATGCAAGGTATAGTTAGTAAAAGCGCTGTCATCATTAGGCGAAAATAATGAAGCAATTCTAAGCATTGAAATTTTTTTACCGTTATCAGTATCAGTAATCATATTTCCGTTCAAAAATACATCTTTGCCGCAATTTAATAATTCGTTGGCTATTTTGAATGCATTAGAATCAGAAATATTAAGCGGTAAAACAGTATTATTAACAAAATCATCTGCTGAAAACGGTTTGAATTTTACTGTAACTGTACTATTTGCAGGAATTGCTGTGATTCCCATCCATTCAGAAATATTGCAACAAGCGGTACCCGGAATATTATAAGAACCATCATTTGAATAATCAAAAGCTTCAGGATTACGTGTATAGCGGTTATCCGGAACTGTTCTTTTGCGTAAAAGTGCGCTTACCATAGCAAAATTAGGCTGAGCCAGTGGTACATATAATGTACCTTTTTCTATAATTTTACCATCTACTGTTTCAAATGGTTCGCATGTTTCTAAAATTTCTATATTATGATTTTTAAGTATATTTAAAAATTTGTTAAAAGAGCTTAAATCTTCCTTTTTAGGTAATAAAAAATATCCCTTTTCTTTTGATTTTTCGCCTCTTTCAGTTTGTCTTGCAGCTTTTAAAGCGGAATTATACAAAATTTCAGTACGGTTTTTAGCTACCAAATGAAGCATTTTAAGTACACAAACATGTATTTGATTAACTATATTTTCTAGGCTCCAATATCCGCTTTCAAACGGATGTGGGTTTGATACGGAAGGTATATCGCCCTTATAGGCAATATTTCTGTATTCGGGTGTAATGTAAGAACCATATAATCCTTTTTTTGTATTTGCGTTTTCACACAAAATAGAAATTATATTGTGAAATTTAGGCGTTGCGTAAAGGCTCCAGTAGGTTTCTTCGTTAAATTCCCAGTAGTTGTTTACAGCATCGGTAAATCCTGCCTCTTCAGCAGCACAAAGAATACCGGTACCGTAAAAAGAAAGTTCACGCAAAAGTAACGGGCTGATTTCCTCTCTTACAGGGTCAGCACCGGGCGACGATAACACCAAACGATGATTATTTTCTTGCATGTGATGAATATCAATACATGCGCTTGCGTGAAATTTACGGTATGTAAGAAAATTAACACCTGAAGATTCCATAAAATGCTCTGCGAAAAAATCACGATTATTAGCGTGTGCCGCAAATTTATGATAATTTGCAAGATATGTTTGAGTTCCTTCAAGCGAAGTGCCTTCGTATTTTTTGTAAAAATTATATACAATATTCTGTCCATCGGGATTAACCGACGGAAATAGAACATAAATCACATTATCTAGAATACAGTTAATCTTATCACTATCATCAGTCAGTAAATCATAAACAATTTCAGGACTTGCCAGACCGCCACCAATTTCGTGAGAATGAATAGACATAGTATTAACGACAATAGCTTTCCCCTCTTGTGCTAATTGATTAACAACATCTTCATTAAAAACCTTTGTATCGGCTAAATTATGGCTGATTTTAGCAATTCTGTTAATGTTTGCAAGGTTATCAGGATTACTAATAAGCAAAGCTATGTATTCGTTGCCACCATCAGTAGTGCACAGATGCTCTATTTTAATTTTATCCGAAAATTTTGCAACTTCTAAAAAGTAAGAGATTAATGGCTTATAATCAATCATTTTTCCTTCTGTACCTGGGTTGAATCCAAAAAATTCTTTGGGTGAAGGAATGTTGAATTTTCGCATAAAATTACACCTACAATTACTGTATATTTTTGAATATTATAGGATAAAAGGGAACCAAACCCAAGGTCCGATTCCCTTTTATATCTGGCGGAGACGGCGAGATTCGAACTCGCGGGCGCTAATGCGCTAACTGATTTCGAGTCAGCCCCGTTATGACCACTTCGATACGTCTCCAAATAAAAGATAAATAGTAAAATTCATCAAAAGTGGTATTGCACATAAACGCCTAAAATATTATATAAAATAAGAGAAACATTGTCAAGCAAATTTACTGTATTTTATTAATAATTTTCAAAATATTCGCCGTTTAAAAAAGCTATGGTACGTTCTACAGAATCACGGCACTCAGAATTGCTTGTATTATCCTTTTGAGCACGGTAATCGTAGATAGCACAGTAGTCGGTGAGGTTCTTATGTAGTTTGTCGGAATACTCAGAAGTGATGCGGGTTAAATTCTTTGCAAAATCGCTGCCGTAAGAACGCATATTCTTTTTGCTGCATCCATTAATTAAGCGCTCATAATGCGGTAAGCAAAACATTGTTTGATTATTAAACAATGCTCTGAAATCTCTTTCATTTTCGTAGCAACGGTATATTGTATCAATCATACGGGAAATACCGTATTCTATTTTGTCACAAATAAAACAGGTGTCAGAAATTTTTGCGGCGGTTTCCCCACGCTTTGCGCTAGACATTAAAATACTCTTTTTAAAAACGTTATTATTAATTTCGTCAATATGAGTTTGTAGCATTAAAGCTAACTGCAAACGTCCTCTATTAGCCATCATTTTAGCATAATGGTTTTCGCAAAAGCCAACACGGTTTGTTTCTATTCTTACGTCTGGCTCCATCATAGCGTCACCCATAATATAATCAATAATGCGTCTTTCAATAGTGTCACGCATTCTGCAAATCGGGCAACCGTCATTAACCTCAAATACCTCACTGACCGGTATGGTGCAAATATCGTCTCTCATAATATACTCCTAAAATTTTTATATTTACATTTTAACACAAAAGAAATATAATATCTATATAATTTTTAAAATTTTATAAGGTGATAAAATGTACAGTTATGAATTTAAAAATAATAATGTTTATATAAATAACATTGATGATTTTTCACTACCTCAAACTCTAGATTGCGGACAGGCTTTTCGTTGGGTAGAAATCGAAAATAATAAATGGCACGGCGTGGCTTTTAATAAATATTTATGTATTGAAAGAATTGACGAAAAAACAGTAGTTCTGTACAATACTTCAAAAGAAGATTTTGAAGATTTATGGTGCGATTATTTTGATTTAAACCGTGATTATAAAAATATTATTGAAGAAATAAGCAGTAATAAAATTTTAAAAGAAGCATCAGAATTCGGGCGTGGAATTAAGGTGTTAAACCAAGAGCCATGGGAAACCTTGTGTTCCTTTATTATCTCACAAAACAATAATATAAAGCGAATAAAAGGAATTATTACAAGGTTGTGTGAAAATTTTGGTGAAGATATTGGCGGTCACTATACTTTTCCAACGGCAGAAAAAATAGCTACATTATCGCTAGAAGATTTATCAATATTGCGTGCAGGCTTTCGTGCAAAATACATATTAGATGCCGCACAAAAGGTGTCGAGCGGTGAAGTGGATTTATTAAAACTAAAAAGCCTACCGCTTGAAGAAGCCAGAGCAGAGTTAATAAAAATTAAGGGTGTTGGTTTAAAGGTGGCAGACTGTGCTTTACTTTTTTCACACCGTCATATCGATGCATTTCCAAAAGATGTTTGGATTAAAAGAGCTATGGACAAGCTGTTTTGCGGTGAATTACCCGAGTGTGCTGAAAAATATGCCGGAATTGTACAGCAATATATATTCTTTTATGCTAGAGAAACGAAATTGAATATAGATGATTAATTTTGAGCTACAGTTAATTTACTGTAGCTCAAAATTTTATAAAGTAATTTCTTTTGATAGATTGAAAGAGTAAATGATTTTTTCTTTTACTGGCAGATTGAATATTTTTTCGCAAGCTTTTGCGTAAATGTTTAATTGTTCGGCGTAGCAATCAACTAATTGCTCGGGATTTTCAACCTTGTCAGTTTTAAAATCAAGTATCACAATACCGTCTGATTCTTTAAAACAAATATCAACAGCGCCCTGAATAATCACCTTTTCATCCTTGAATTTTGAATCTAAGCTTTCATCAATTTCAACAGCACTAACTTCAGTTAAAAAGCGCATTTCCCTTTTAATTAACGTTGAAGAAATTATTCTGTTAAAAAGCTTACTCTTAAAAAAAAGATTTAGTGCGTTTTTATCCAACGAATTATATTCGTTTTCACTTAAAAACTGCCATTCATATAGTCTTGAAAGCTCAGCTTCAAGTTCTTTGTATTTACTAAAATCAAAAAACTGCATTACTTTGTGCATAGCAGTGCCACGTTCTGTGGCGGTTACACCGTCTTTATTCAAAAAAGCCGGCTTTTGCGAAAAAGCGAATTTTGCACTTTCGGCACTATTTGCGAGTTTCGAAACCGATGTTTTAGACTCAATTTCCGTTATAACAGAATATGGATATTCAAAATTAATGTTTTTAGTAAGTTCTGCTGATAATTCTTCGTTAAAATCAGAATTTGAAGAACTGTTAGCATAGGTGGTTTGAATATCTATTTCATCAATGATAGATACGTTAATTCTGCTTTTGGTATCTCTTACTAAAACAGAACCTATATTACCACGCAATTCATTGCCATTTGGATGCAACAACAATGATGACATAAGCCAATCACAGTAAGATTTTGTTTTAGAAAAGAAATTTGAATCAATTTTACTGTCAGAACAAATAAGCATGGTTTTAAGCTTATCAGCTTTCTTTTCAACATCGTTAATAGTAGCTGTTAGTATCAGCTTATCTTGCGTTCTGGTCATTGCTACATAAAGTAATCTTAATTCTTCTTCTAGACGGTAGCAACGTACCTTATCAAGAATAACTTCACGGGCAACTGTAGTATATTTTGTTTTATCAGTTTCATCAAAATATTTAAAGCCTATTCCCTGCTCGGTTGAGAACAAGGTGTTAAATCTTGATTCATTATCATTAAAATCAGAATTCAAATCAGAAACAATGCAGATTGGAAATTGCAAACCCTTAGAGGCATGTATACTCATAATACTTACAGAATTTGAGTTACCCGAAGTGCCGGCGGCTTTTAAACCTTTTTCAGATTGCTTGATTATATATTTTACAAAACCACCAATTGAAGCCGACAAACCCTCACAATATTGAGAGGCATAATCGCACAATAACAAAAGATTGCTTTTTCTTTTCTCGCCGTCACTTAACACGGTTACCATATCAATTAATAAAGTTTCGTTAATAAGTAAGTTGATAAATTCGGGCAAAGGTGTAGTTACCGCATAAAGACGGAATTTTTCTATAGTTTCTAAAAAAGCTTTAACCTTTTCGTTTTCTTGTGCGGAAAGAATTAAAGCGGAATACAAACTACCGTCACGCTTTTTAATTCTCAAATTTGCTACATCGTCACAAGTAAAGCCAAAAATTGGTGACATTAGCACGCATAGTAGCTCAACATCATTCTGGGGATTATCAATAACAGTAAGCAAACTTAAAATTATAGAAATTTCTACCGTATCTGCAAAATCTTCAACATAATAACTAACGGGTATTCCCTGCTTTTTTAATTCGTTTGCAAAAATTGGTGCTTTAAGCTTTGCAGAACGCAACAAAATTGTAAAATCGCTGTATTTTGCAGGGCGTAAAGTATCGTTGCTTTGTTTAATTATATTGCCTTTTGATATAGTATCGTTGATAATGTTGGCAACCATTCTAGCTTCGGCTTTTATTCTAGTATCGCTATTACTGTTACAATTTAGGAAATACATTTCACAGGCAGGCTCGTTTACTTCGGGGTACTCAGCCGCAGGAACAAGACATTCTTCTTCATTATAAACAATATCACCTGTGTTTTCATTCATAAATAACTCGAAAAAGAAATTTATAAATTCGCAAGCTTCACCTTTGCAACGGAAATTCCTACTTAAAATTATCTTTTTAGGTGAATTTTCTTTTGCCGATTCAATAGGAATATAACGGTTTTTCTTAGCTAAAAAGTTATTAGGATTAGCACCTCTAAAACCATAAATGCTCTGCTTTACATCACCAACTACAAAAAGGTTACTTTCTTTGCCGGATAAAACATAAAAAAGCATATCCTGCAAGTCGTTAGTATCTTGATATTCGTCAACACAAACCTCTTCAAAACGGCTAAGCAATTCTTTTGCTTGTTCTTTAATTTTAATCTTTCCACTACTCTCTTCGCATAAAATGTCTAGCGCTAAATGTTCTGTATTATGAAAAGTATATGTGTTCTGTTGCTTGTACTCTTCGAAAAGCTTTTCATCGAACTCAATCAAAATATCAGTAAGCAAAGAAATAGGTTTGTTAATTTTTTTAAATTGAGAATTTATAAACTCATGGTCTGCATAAAATATTTTGTTTAATTTTTCTAACGCTTTACTGTTAAGGTATTTATAAATTTCTTTTGCAGAAGAAATTTCAAATATATCACCAAGCCCTCTTACAACTGCAAGTTTAGGCAGCGAAAAGTTTGTAAGAGCATTATAAAAGTTATTCCAATTTTCATTATTTGCGGTATCAAGTAAGCTGTTAAATCTTTTAGAAGCTTCAATAAACTCAGGTAAATATGCATCTGCCGCTTTTTGTGAAACGGTTAGTAAATCTACCGCATTTGCTAACGAATTTATGCAATCCAAAACAATAGACTTTGCCTTTTTAAATGCATACTTATACCAAATATTTTCGCTTGTGAATTCACCGTTTTCATAAAGTGAAGATAAAGATTTAAACCATGTTTTTGGAAACGGCAATTGACGGCTATAGTCGTAAACGCTTAGCACAAATTCAATAAAATTCTTTTCGTCATATTCGGCGCCAATTATATCTAATAGCTCAAGAAAAACAGGATTATTTTCATCTAAATATCTGTTTACAATATCAGATAAAACCTTTTCATCAATTGCTCGCAAGGAATTAGCATCACTAATTTTAAAATCGGGTGCAACGCCTGCAATTTCAAAATTTTCTCTTACAAAATCAATGCAAAAAGAGTCAATTGTGCAAATTTTTGCGCTGTTTAGTAAATGCTTTTGAACAAGAATACCCGTATCGTTGGGATTTTTTAAATACTCTTCTTCAAGTCTTTTCTCAATTCTTCCACGCATTTCAGCAGCTGCTGCGTTAGTAAAGGTTACTATCAATAATTTATCAGCACTAACGCTTTGAATTTTTGAGCAAAGCATTTGTATAATTCTTTCAACCAAAACGGCGGTTTTACCTGAACCTGCCGCCGCAGAAACTAAAATATTACCTCTGGCATCAATTGCCGTTTGTTGTTCGGGTGTTGCTTTAAATGCCATCGTTAATATCTCCTTTCATTTGGTCAAAAACTTCATCGTTTTTAAGGTCGGGCACCTTTGCAATTTCTGCGTTTTCAATGCCGCAAATTGCAAAATAATCACAATACTTGCATGCGGGTGATTCCCTGCCGTCTAGAGGTGACACAGCAATATCGCCACTAGAAATAGAATCGCCTGTTTTCTTCATTAGCTTTTCAATATAATCAAATATTTCTGTGAATTTTTGTGGTTCAATAAAAGAATTGCTACGCTTTGAAACGCTACCGTCGTTATTAAGTAAAAGACGAGGCACAAATTCGCCTGTGCCTGATTTGTCCATAGCTCCCACTAAGGAGGCGTTAGATTGCAAAAGACCGTTCATAGCAAGTCCTGTATCATTTATATCACGTTTTGACGGTTGATATAGTATTCCTGCGGCTTTTTCATCGTCAATATTTTTTGCTCTTGTAACCGCATACAAATATATTAACATTTGCATATTAAGGCCGAATAAAATATCGGGCAATTTAAAGCTTTTTGAACCCGTTTTATAGTCTATAATCCTTATATAACCGTTATATTCATCTACACGGTCAATACTACCGTTTATTGTAATGTTACCGTTTGTAAACGGAAAAGACAAAGAATTGTTTTCACCAATTCTTAATTCACAAGCCACAGGCTTAAATTCGCTTTGTAAAAGCTCAAGCGCAATATGGCGCACAACCTCTTTCATAGAACGTGTAATACGTGAAATTAAGAATAAAAGTCTTGAATTGTTAACGCTTTTAAATCCTTTTACAGAATCAAAATATTCGGTAATGTATTTCTCGGTTATACCGTCTAATTCGCTTATTAATTCTACCGATAAAGTATCTTTATAATCGTTTATAAATCTTTCAAGCACATAATGCACTATGGTACCACGTTGCATTACATCTAAGTCTGCAGGTTGCAATTTTTTAGCAGAAACACCATAGCGGCAAAAGAAAGAAAAATGACAGCGATTGTAAGTATCGAACTTAGATGCCGACATTCTGATTTTATTGCCAAAAAGTTCTTTAGCAGTGTTTTCAGAAAGCGTTTTTTGTTTGTTGTTTGCAAAATTATCAATAGATTTTACATCTTCACAAACTGTGGTTTCGGCTAATGCTTTTTTAATTATAGCGGCTTCGCCCGATTCAAAATATCTGCGAGAATATTCGCTTAAAGCTGAGGATGCACTTTCGGGAAGGTTTGAATTCGATAATTCTAAAGCGGGCTCACGAATAATTTCATTATTGTTATTTTGCAAAATGGTGTTTACAAAATTAGCAGGTTCTAACGCTTGTCCCGAAATAGATTGTTGGGAAAAGCTAACATATAATTTTTCAGAGGGACAACACAAATTACAATATACGAGATATTCCTCTTCAATAACAGAATAGATAGAATTATCAGCAATTTCCATTCCGTTTTCAATTAAATCTCGGCGCTCGTTTATATTAAAAATTCCGGAATTTTGTATAGCTTTTGGGAAAACGCCTTGATTAGCACCTAGTATAAAAGCAACTTTCGGTCTAGAAGGTCTTATTCTGTCAGCAGTACCAAAGGTTACCTGGTCTAGAGTTTGCGCTATAACGCCAACACTAGCAAGTGTTACTGCTAGTTTTAATGTGTCAACAAATTCTTCTTTAGTAATATTACGAACACCGTAGCTGCTTACAATACTGTCAAGTATTTTTATGTATTCTTCATAAGAAAGTCTTAATACATCAGCGTTATAGCTGTTGTTATACGTACTGAAGGTTTCGCTCATTAAAGCCAATTTTTCACCCATATTGCATTTTTTAATTAGTGTGAAAACGGCGGTTGCCAGTTCTGTAGCATTGCCATGGAAGTTGTTTTTAAACTCTATTATAGGATTAATAGCCTTGGTTCGTAACAAATTAATGTACTTTAAAAACTCTTCTATTTCTTCCGAATTTTCTTCATAGTCGGTTAATCCATTTGGGTTCATATCCCATTCTTTAAGCCATAAAGCACCGTCAATATTCCATAATAACGCATAATTTTCAAGACTTGATATTTCATCGGTATTTAGTACACCTAAGCCTGTTTTATGAAATTGAAGTATTTTTTCGGTTGAAAGTGATATGGCACCTATTGCTGCCTCTACTGCTACCGCTAACGGAAAGGCAGAAAGCGGCACCTTGTTATCGTAAAAACAGTTAATATCATTTTTTTTGCAGGCAAAAGCCACCTGATTTCTATATTTATCTTCATCACGAACAATAATAACAAAATCACGGTATCTGTAGTTTTCGGTTCTTACAAGTCGTCTTATAGTACGTGCGGCAAATTCTGCTTCGTCTGCAATTGTGGCGGCACAACAGATTTTAACACTATCATCTTCTATTGTGCAATCAGCATCTCTGCCCGAAATTATTGACTCTAGATTTAACAAACCTTCTTTAATAAAATTAGATTCAGGTAAAATTACAGGGTTTGAAATTTCAATTTTATACTTTGCGGCAATATTACTTATTTTCTCAACCGCTTTTCTAATATTTGTATACACATTGTATTCACGTGTATTCTCTGTATCATTAGTAAAGCTAAAATATACATTTTGGCTCTTTTGTAAAATTCTATCTATGATTTTATACTGCTGACCGGTAAAGCCTTTAAAAGAATCAAAAAACACTTCTTTTTCTACAAAAAAGTCACATTCTGATAAACTGTTATAAAGCTTAGTTAGCTTGTCCGTAGGGTCAATAAATTTCTCGGTTAATAATGCATCATAATTTTCGTATATTAAAGCAATGTCTTCTAATTTTGAAGATAAGGTTTTATTTTCAATGTTTTTTGCGTACTCACGTAATTGAGAAAAAGAAATTGCATTAATTTTAAATTCACCAATAATATCAAGTGCGGTTTTGGCAAAGCTTACAGAATTTGCATAAGACTTCCAAAGCTTTAAATCGTTACACACTAAATTTAAAGCCTGTTTCATAAAAATTACTTTATCGCAATCATTCAATACCCTGCCCGCAATACCGCCGGTGATTCTTCCAACCTCTTCACAAAGGCGTGTAAAGCTTAAAACTTCAACATAAGAAGCTTTGTTATCACCCAGGTTTCTTAAAACCTCTCTTTCGGTTTCAAAGGTAAACTGTTCAGGCACTATTAATACTATTTTCTTTTCCGCATTTACTAGTGCTTTGATTTTTTCAATTATAGTATAAGTTTTTCCGCTTGCAGGTCTGCCAAAAATAAACTGTAGCAAATTTATCACCCAATATAACTTTTTATACTATTTTATCATAAAAAGCCATATTTTGCGAGTGTTTTTATATAAAAATAAATTTTAATACTAAAAAAAGTATAACTGCAGGTATTCCAAATATAGCAGAACCGCTAACAGTGTATTCGTTTATTGGTATGTAAACACCGGTTAGTGCCGCTGAAAAATCAACTGTGCATAGCACTAACAGACCTATTATTGCATTAAATATCATGGTAAAAATAGGCTTTTTACTTTTTATACAAAAGAAAAAGTTGACTAAAGAAGTTAAAATTAAAAGTGTAGCTAAAATATAATTCAACATAAAATCACCTATAGAAATAAATATGAGTTTTCTTAAAAAATTATTACATTAAAAATTTAGTATTAAAATTGCCATAAATTTAAAACATATTTTGTCGAATTATAGTTGACAGTTTGAGGATAAAATTATATAATTAGATATATATTTGCTAACTTTAGAAACAATAATTTTATGCAAATAATAACTAAAAGATTTCTTTCTTTTATTCTCATATTTTCTATTCTTTTAACAACTGCTATTTCACAAAATCTTTTTTCTGTGAATGCCGTTTCTATTACCACCGCTTATATTGAAGGTGGCGGAGTGCGTGTACGCAGTACACCATCTCTTAGCGGTTCAATTATTGAGCAGATTTCGTACACTAGTGCTACAGTTGTTACTTCTGTAGATAATTCTGAGGGTAAATGGTATCAAATCACTTATAACAATGGTTCTAACACAATTACAGGTTATATTTTTTACGATTCAAGCTATATTAGAATAGTAACATATAACCCCGATTCTTCTTTTGAAGAAAAGCTAAGTGCTTTCCCTGCAAGTTATCATGATGGTTTGCGTGCTTTGCATGCGGTTTATCCTAATTGGGATTTTCAACCCGACCCTATTACCACGTCTTTTAGCGAATCGGTTGCAATGCAATCGGTTAACATGCGAAAACAGGTTCAGGTAGCCAACAATTCAGTTTCGTGGCGTTCTATGGGTTCTGGCGCATATAATTGGTCTACAGGCACTTGGGTTAACACAAACGGTGGTTGGACCGCCGCATCAAAAGAAATTATAGCTTATTATATGGACCCTAGAAACTTTTTAAATTCTAATGATATTTATATGTTTATGCAACAAAGCTATAATCCTACTTACCAAACCGAAGCAGGCTTGCAAAAAATAGTTGCAGGTACATTTTTAGCCGGTACGTATTACGATGCTAATGATACTGCCTACGGCGGTTCTTATGTTAAAGCAATAATGGCGGCAGCACAACAAAGTAATGTAAGCCCCTATGTTATAGCATCTAAAATTATTCAAGAGCAAGGCACGGCAGGTAGTTCTTCACTTATAAGCGGTACATACTCAGGATATGAGGGTTATTACAATTTCTTTAATGTTGGTGCATCTGGCGCTAACGAATCTGCTGTAATTGCTAACGGTCTTACACGTGCCAGAAACGAAGGATGGTCAACACGTTCTGCCTCAATAATAGGCGGTGCTAAGTTCCTGGCTAACAATTATATATCCAAAGGGCAAGATACTTATTATTACCAAGATTTCAATGTTAAAAATCCCGGTAGTTTATGGCATCAATACGCTCAAGCAGTTCATGATGCTAAAAACAAGGGTGCATCTCTTGCAAAAACATATAAAGATGATACTAGCTTTTCGATAAGTTTTAAAATTCCTGTTTTTACTGATATGCCAAGTGCTGTATCACCTATGCCGGAAAAAAGCACTAAGAAAAATAACTATTATTTTTCCAGTATTTCGGTTGAGGGATTAACACCATCTTTTGATATGTTCACATATAAATATGATTTATCTGTCACACAAGATACTACTGTTTTTGCAATACCTGTAACGGGTGCTACTTATGCCGGTGAAAGCAGTTATCAACTTAAAGCCGGTGATAATACAGTAGCATTAAAAGTAAAGTCGGAAACAGGATATATTACTGACTATATTTTGAATATTCATGCCGCTTCTGATTGTAATTTGATTGTTAATTGGGGTCAGGAAACTATTCTTGGTGACACAAACGGTGATGGTCAAATTACTATTGTTGACCTTGCAAATATTAGATTAAACTTACTTGGTTTATATAACTTTAATCAATATCAAAAAGTTGGTGCTGATACTAATAAAGACGGTGCAATAACAATTGTTGACCTTGCAAATATCAGATTACATTTATTAGGCTTGTATACTATTAAATAGTTTAAATTAGAGGTGTAACTTATGAAAAAAATTCTTAAATCATCATTATCATTACTTTTTGTTTTATTACTTGTTTTATCTATGTTTTCGTTTTCTGCTTTTGCTGCTGGTAGTTCCGTTAGCCTTAGCAAAAGCTCTGTAACCGTAGGTAGTGAGGTTAAAGCAACTATTACATTTAATCCCGGCGAAGCTATGTATTCTATACAAAGTGCAATTAATTATAATAGCGCTGTACTTGAATACACTTCTGGTACAGCTAGTGGTGGTGCCGGCACATTACAACTTGTTGAATCACCATCAGGCGAAACAAGTGTTTCTTATACGCTTACCTTTAAAGCTATTGCCGCAGGTAGTGCCTCTATTTCTTTAGCAGATTGTCGTTATGCAACTTTAGGCAATAACGGAGCTGAGGAAAAAGGTCTTACCGGTGCTAGTGCAAATGTTTCTGTTAAAGATGTTACTCTTTCAGCAAATGCTAATTTAAAATCACTTCGTTTGTCTGCCGGTACTCTTTCCCCTGCTTTTTCTGCTAATGTAACAACCTATAGCGTTACTGTTGATAATTCTGTTACTACCTGTAAAATCACCGCTGTTGCTGCTGATAGTTCTGCAAAAGTACAAGTAACAGGCAGCTCGAATTTAAAAATCGGCACAAATACACGTAGCGTTATTGTTACTTCCGCTAGCGGTGCTCAAAAAACATATACAATTAACATTACACGTAACGAAGTAGATGAAAATGCATCTAAGCTTATCACAAATGTTGATGGTGCAGAGTTGACCGTTTCAACCGATATTTCAGCTGTTACTATGTTTAACGGATTTACAGCGTCTACTGCAGACTATAATGGTGTTCAGGTTGCAGTTGCCAGTGATGCTAATAGTTTATATAAAATTTATTATTTAAAAGCTGCTGATAGTGAGGCTCTTGTACCCTACACATATAATGAAGAAACTCAAACATTTGAAAAGGTAGTATATTTCACACAGGGTGTTTATACTTATATTGTTGAGGAGTTCCCTGCCGATCTTGTGCTACCCAATAATTATTATCAAACCACAGCAAAGATTAATGAAATTGATTTGACCTGTTATGCTAATTCCAGTTTAACTGATTTCTATTATTTTTATGCATTCAATGGTGTAGATTACGCCTATTACAGATATGATGTAAAAGAAGCCAATTTCCAGCGCTACCCTGATTTAACATTAACACCTGTTGTTGAAGAAAAACCTAAAAAAGAATTACCAGATTCTATTATAAAGCGTTTCTTAATGCTAACTACTAACGCAAAGGTTGTAATTATTTTACTTTCTGTTGTTTTAGTATTGGGCTTTGTGCTTATAATTATGTTGTTTATTCGCTTGATTTCTAATATTGTATCCCATAAAAAAGATGGCGATTTTGAAGAATTAGGATTCGACGATGTAAGCATAAATGGTTTTGATTTTGAAGACAATGAAGCGCCGAGTAACGATAATAAGAATGATTTAAAATTCTAATAATTTGACCGCCAATAATTTTGGCGGTCTTTTCGCATAATTATGCAAATACTTTATGTTTTATGCAATTAGCGGTTGACTTTTTAAAATGCTAATGGTATAATTACTATGTAAATTTTTATATATTTTAAGGAGAGATTTTTATGAAAACATTTGCAAAAATTCTTAGCATTGTTCTTGTAGTTTGCCTATGCCTTACATGTGTAGGTTGCGGCGGCGGTAAAACCGTAGCTTCAGTTGATGATTTACCAGGTGCTACTATTGGTGTACAGCTAGGTACAACCGGTGATATTTTCGCTTCAGATTATGAGGCTGAAGGTTCTACTATTGAGCGTTTCAACAAAGGCGCTGATGCTGTTCTAGCTTTAACACAGGATAAGGTTGACTGCGTTATTATCGATAACGAGCCTGCTAAATCTTTCGTAGCTGCTAACGAGGGTCTTAAGATTCTTGAAGACCCATTTGCAGTTGAAGAATATGCAATTTGTATTGCTAAAACCAATACTGAACTTACCGCTTCTTTCAATACAGCACTTGCTGATTTAAAGGCTGATGGTACAATTGACAAGATTATTAAGAACTACATTGGTGATGATACTAAAGGTACTTGTCCTTATGTTTCCCCTGCTGATGTTGATACTTCAAAAGGCGAATTACATATGGCTACCAATGCTTTCTTTGAGCCATATGAATACTATGATGGTGAAAAAGTTGTTGGTATTGACGCTATGATAGCTCAGGCTATTTGCGATAAGCTTGGTTATAAGCTTGTAATTGATGATATGGATTTCGATTCTATTATCACCGCTGTTCAAGAAGGTAAAGCTGATTTTGGTATGGCTGGTATGACAGTTACCGAAGAGCGTCTTAAGGAAATCGACTTTACAGATACTTACACAACCGCTACTCAGGTTATTATTGTTAAAGAATAATTTACAGCTTTAATTTATGTTATGGAGCGGCATAAAATGCTGCTCCATATTTATGTGTAAAATAACTTAGTAAAGGAACTTGAAATGAATAATTTTAACACTTTATTGTTGTCTTCCGGTTTTAATATGTGGTTTCAAGATATTTCTGATAGCTTCTATAAAACTTTTATTAATGAAGACCGTTGGCTTCAGCTTATAAAAGGCTTGCTTGTAACAATTGAAATTACTCTTGTTGCTACTGTTATAGGTATTTTATTAGGCTTTTTAGTTGCTGCCGTTCGTTCTACCTATGATAAGAATTTATCTGGTAAAAAATGCCGTAATTTTGGCGATGTTCTTCTTAAAATCTTAAACGGAATATGTAATGTTTACCTTACTGTAATTAGAGGTACACCTATAGTAATTCAGCTTATGATTATATACTTTATTGTGTTTTCTTCATTAAGAAACGGTATATATGCAGCTTTTGTGGCATTCGGTATTAACTCGGGCGCTTATGTTGCAGAAATTGTGCGTTCAGGTATTATGTCTATTGATAAAGGTCAATTTGAAGCCGGCAGAAGTCTTGGTTTGAATTATTCACAAACTATGTGGCATATTGTTTTTCCGCAAGCATTCAAAAATATACTCCCCGCCCTTGGTAATGAGTTTATTGTTTTAATTAAAGAAACTTCGGTTGCAGGTTATGTTGCGCTTAAGGATATAACTTATGTTGGTAATCTTATTCGTTCAAGAACTTACGAGGCTTTCTTCCCGTTGATTACTGTAGCTTTAATCTACCTTGCTATTGTAATGTTACTTTCACATTTCCTTAAAAAACTAGAAAGGAGACTGAGAAACAGTGATCACTAATGAAACTATTATCAAGGTTGATAAACTTGAAAAATCCTTTAACAATGTAGATGTATTAAAAGGCGTTGATACTACCATTTCAAAAGGCGAAGTTGTTGTTATTATTGGACCCTCTGGTTGTGGTAAATCTACATTTTTAAGAACATTAAATCTTTTAGAAGAACCAACCGGCGGTCACGTTTATTTTGAGGGTGTTGATATCACCTCACCAAAAACCGATATTAATATACATCGCCAAAAAATAGGCATGGTTTTTCAGCAGTTCAATCTATTTCCACATATGACTGTATTGAAAAATATGACTTTGGCTCCTATGAAGCTTTTAAATGTTTCAAAAGAGGATGCCGAAAGCCGTGCTTTAAAGCTTTTAGAGCGTGTTGGCCTTGCTGACAGGGCTGATTCCTACCCTTCTCAGCTTTCTGGCGGTCAAAAACAACGTGTTGCAATAGTTCGTGCTCTTGCGATGCAACCGGATGTTATGTTGTTTGATGAACCTACTTCTGCGCTTGACCCTGAAATGGTTGGCGAAGTGTTAGAGGTTATGAAGTCTCTGGCTGATGAGGGTATGACAATGGTTGTTGTTACCCACGAAATGGGATTTGCTCGTGAAGTGGCTGACAGGGTGCTGTTTATAGACCAAGGTATTATTATGGAAGAAGGTACACCTGACGAAGTGTTTAACTCACCTAAAAGCCCACGTCTTAAAGACTTTTTAGGTAAAGTTATAGTTTAATATTTAAAACAAAAAACAGCTCTGGTCAGAGCTGTTTTTGTTTGTGTAGAAAATTATTTTGTCATAAGTTCGCAAACAAGATTACTGTGTTCTACTGGGTCAAGCACACCTGCGCCACCAATTAAGCAAGCTTCGCTGTAAAGCAATTTTGCATATTTGCCGAGTGTTTCCTTGTCTTCATTAAATAAATCCTTCAGCTTGTCAGCGATTGGATGATTTGCATTAATTTCAAGCACAAATTGTGCTTTTATTTTATTATCGCCGGCACCGGGCATAGAATTTAATGTTTTTTCCATTTCAAGTGAAATTCCGCCCTCGCTTGTCAAGCATACAGGATGTTTCTTTAGCTTATTTGTGAAACGAACAGCATTAACCTTGTCGCCAATGCTTTCTTTCATAGCGTCAAACAAATCTTTAGCAGATTCATTTTCGGTATCCAAAGCCTTTTTCTCATCTTCACTATCGAGATTTAGCTCATTGTCACAAATATTAACAAACTTTTTGCCTTCGTATTCACCCAAAATTTTAAGTGCAAATTCATCAACATTTTCGGTTAAATATAAAATTTCAAATCCTTTTTCTTTTACAGCATCAGTCTGCGGTAACATTTCAATCTTCTCATCTGTTTCACCGCAAGCATAATAGATACTTCCCTGCTCTTCACTCATACGACCGATATATTCTTTTAGTGTAGAATATTTTTTGTCGATAGAAGTTTTGAAAATTAATAAATCCTTTAGTGTATCTTTATGAATACCGTAGTCGTTATAAATACCAAACTTTAACTGAATACCAAAAGCCTTAAAGAATTGCTCGTAAAGATCACGGTTATCGTTTAACATTTTTTCAAGTTCACCCTTGATTTTCTTTTCAAGAGTTTTGGCAATAAGCTTTAACTGACCGTCATGCTGAAGCATCTCACGGGAGATATTAAGTGATAAATCCTCACTATCCACAAGACCCTTTACAAAACTGAAATAATCAGGCAAAAGGTCGGCGCATTTATCCATTATAAGCACGCCTTTTGAATATAACTGTAATCCCTTTTCAAACTCTTTAGTGTAATAATCAAAGGGCGGTTGCTTAGGGATATACAACAAAGCGTTGTATGTAGCTTGTCCCTCAGTTTTGTAATGAATTACACGTGCGGGGTCGTTAAAATCATAAAACTTTTCTTTATAAAAGTTATTGTAATCTTCTTCACT
>JAZREW010000037.1:0-6582 GCA_045661005.1 Acutalibacteraceae bacterium
CCCATTGTAATAACAATATCACCTGCTTCGGCAATCTCAATAATTTTGTCAGCAATATTTTCAAATCCATCTACTACGATAGCATCGCTAAGCTTTTCTGCAATGTTTTCGGAAAAGATACCGTAGGTGTTAACCTCACGTGAACCCATAATTGGTGTTAAAATAACCTTATCAGCCACGGTAAGAGCATCAATAAATTCATCCTTTAAAAGTGCGGTTCGTGAAAAAGTAAATGGCTGAAAAACTGCAATTACATTTTTATAATTTAACTGTTTAGCCGCATTCAAAGTAGCTTTAATTTCAGTTGGATGATGTGCATAGTCGTCCGCTAAAGTAAAACCGTTATACTCGCCCAAAAACTCAAAGCGTCTGCCGGCACCTGTGAATTTTTCAAGTGCAGATTTTATACCCTCATTGCCTACACCCTGTTCACTACAAACCGCAAATGCAGCTAAGGCGTTTAACACATTGTGTCTGCCGGGTGCGTGTAATTCAATGTTAATCTGCTTTTCGTTATTCTTTATAACATCAAAACTAAACCCGAATTTGCCCGGCTTAATATTTTCGGCATAATAATCGTTTTTATCTGTAAAACCAAATGTTACAATATCCGCCTTAATATCTTCAGCCGCTTTTAAAGCCAACTCGTCATCACCATTTATATAGCTTTTGCTTGACATACTAAGGAATTTGTGAAATGATAATACAAGATTATCCATTGTTTTAAAATAATCAAGATGGTCGTTATCTATATTAAGCAAAACAGTAATATCAGGTGTCATCTGCAAAAAGGTGTCAACAAACTCACAAGCCTCGCAAACCATTGTTTCGCTTTTGCCCGCAAAACCATTAGTATTGGTTATTGGTAGTCTACCACCAATAACTGCTGTAGGTTCCATCTTGTTTAATAGCAAGATTTGTGATATCATAGAGGTAACGGTGGTTTTGCCGTGTGTACCGCATACACCAATTACATTATCATAAAATCTTGTAAGTGCACCTAGCAAAAGTGAACGTTCCATCGTAGGTATGCCCTGTTGCTTAGCGGCTACAATTTCGGGGTTGTCTTGTGAAATTGCCGCAGAGTAAACAACAAGCTCAGTATCACCGATATTTTCAGCGCTATGACCCATATAAACCTTTATACCCATACCCTTAATTCTTTTGAGTGGGTCGCTTTCGTTATTATCAGAACCGGTTAAAACATAACCCTTACTGTGTAATATTTCCGCTAAGGGACACATGCCGCTTCCGCCGATACCTATCATATGAATTTTCTTTACTTCTTTAATAATTTTATCTTCATTACGCAGTTGCTTCATAATAATTCTCCTACGAATTTTTTTATTACATTTAATTATATATCTTTCTAAGTAAAAAATAAACACTTTTTTGCAAAGGTTTGAAAAAATATGTTCAAAATTCCAAAAAAAATTGAATATGTAATCGAAACGCTAACTAAAAACGGTCACGAAGCCTATATTGTTGGCGGTAGCATACGTGATATGATGCTTGGAAAAGAACCCTTTGATTTTGATATTGCAACTTCAGCAAAGCCTTTTGAAGTGCAAGAATTATTTCAAAAAACTATTCCAACCGGCATAAAACACGGCACTGTTACTGTTATGCTTGAAGATAGCGGTATAGAAGTTACAACCTTCAGGTGCGACGGTGAATATACAGACAATCGACACCCTGAAAACATTGAATTTGTAAGCAACATAAATGAAGATTTAGCACGCAGAGATTTTACTGTTAATGCCTTAGCCTATAGTCCTGCTAAAGGTGTTATTGATTTTTACAATGGAAAATCCGACCTTGAAAACAAAATTTTAAGAGCTGTAGGCGAACCAGAAAAACGTTTTTGTGAAGATGCACTTAGAATACTTCGCCTTTTTAGATTTGCTTCTGTACTAGATTTTAAAATTGAAGATACAACTTTTAATGCCGCTATTAAAAAAGGTTACCTACTTAAAAATATAAGCAGCGAGCGTATTTTGCCAGAACTTTTAAAAGCTGTTACCGGCCAAAACTGTGAGGTTATATCCTCGCTAATAGAATCTAATGCATTAGATTTTTTAGGGATAACAAAAGCACCTGATTTTAGCATAGTTAAAAACCTACGTTGTAATATAATGCTTGCATTTTTTGCGTTTATTTACTTTGCAAGCAATAATCCAATCGAAACCTTAAACAAACTAAAGGTCTCAAATAAAATAAAAAATTATTTTGAATTGCTTTTAAAAATTATAGATTTGAACATTCCTGAAACCAAGCCGGAAATCAAACGTATTTTATGTACTGTACCGCCTGAAATTTTTAACGATTTTCTCACATATAAAAATGTTGTTTTTAAAATTGAAACAAATCACACCCACGGTTTATTAAAAGAAATTTTAGAAAACGATGAGCCTTATTTAATTTCACATTTAAAAATTGATGGTAACTATCTGAAATCAAAAGGATATAACGGCACTAAAATAGGCGAAATTTTATGCGAATTACAGCAGTATGTAATAGATTTTCCAACAGCAAATACAACCGAAGATTTAATAGTAAAAATTGATGAAATTTCATCGTAACGAAACTGTTATCAGCGCCATAAACTGTATTGTACAGCTTATGACGCTGATTTTTTAATTGGAATGAGTTATATGAAAAAAATTACTGTTATTGGCGGCGACAACCGTTTGAAATTTGTAAAAGATAATTTAGAACAGGCCGGATATTCGGTAGATACTTTAGGGCTATTCGATGAAGACAATGGTGATATTAAAACCTCACAAATTTTACTTCTTCCTGTTCCAACCACTAAAGACGGTCGCTATATTTTCACCCCGCTAAGCGATAAAAAAATACCTCTTTCGTACATCTATGAAAACACAACGCAAAACCAACTAATTTTAAGTTGTAATTATTTGTTTGAAAACAAGCTTTGCGTTGATTACGGTTCGTTGGATAGCTATGCTTTACTAAATGCAGTACCAACCGCAGAGGGTGCTATAAAAATTGCTATAGAAAACACCGATTTTACGCTTTGGAAAAGCAAGGTTTTGGTTATAGGATACGGAAGAGTTGGAAAGGTTTTAGCGAACCGATTAAAAGCGCATGGTTGCGAAACCTATGTAAGCGCCAGAAAGCCTTGCGATTTTGCAATGCTTGATACACTCGGGTTTAATTACATAAACACCGAGCAACTGAATTTAAAACCGCTTGACTTTGACATTGTTTTTAATACAGTTGATGTTAAGGTTTTAAATAACGAAACCCTGCAAAAATGCAATTGTAAACTGTTAATTGATTTATCTAGCAAAGGCGGCTTTGATATTGAATTTGCAAAACAAATCGGTTTGCCATCTATTAAAGCACCGGGGCTTCCCGGAATTGTAGCATCTAAAACAGCAGCAGAAATTTTAAGCAACACAATAACTTATATAGTAAACAACTATAACTGAGGTGAAATTTTATGAAAGATATTACTTTGGGATATGCCTTTTGTGGCTCTTTTTGCACAATTAGTCAGTCTCTTAACGGTTTAAAGGAATTAGCAAGAGAAAACATAAAAATAAAACCTATAATGTCGCCGGTTGTATATTCAACAGACACAAGATTTGGCAAAGCAGAAAACCTAATAAAAGAAGTAGAAGAAATTTGTGAAGAAAAAATCATACACGAAATTGCAACCGCAGAACCAATAGGCCCTAAAAATTTACTAGATATAATAGTAGTATCGCCCTGCACGGGAAACACTCTTGCAAAAATAGCTTTGGGCATTACTGATACACCTGTAACTATGGCAGTAAAAGCACATCTTCGTAACAATAAGCCGGTTGTTTTAGCTATAGCCACAAACGATGCTTTAGGTGCTTCGGCTAAAAACATTGGTTTACTTCATAACACTAAGAATATATATTTTGTGCCCTATCGTCAAGACGACCCATTTTCAAAAAACAATTCTTTAGTGTGTGATTTTGCCAAGGTAAAAGAAACAGTAGAACACGCACTAATGGGTCAACAATTACAACCCGTAATACTTTCACCTGAAATTTAATATTTAAAAACCAAAAAAGCAAGCAACCGCAAAAGCGACTGCTTGCTAAAATTTTTATCCAATTGTTAATTCATAGGTAGTAAATCATCATTGTATGAAAAATCAGAAAGATATATACCGCCCAAAACATCGTTATTGAATGTAAAAGAAAAGGTTTTAGTATCTTCGTTATAAGAATAATTTTTTATATTACCCTCATTTTTCAAAGCTTTTAAAAAATCTTCTGCCATTTCTTTTCTTTCGGCAATATCCGAATTAGCAAATTCTAAGCTAGAAGTTAATTCTTCTATTGCTTTATTAATTTGCTGAATGCTCTTCTTTTTCTCGTTACAACCCATAAAAACCAATCCAACAGACAAAACAAGTATAAATATTAGTATTTTCTTTAAAACACCCATAAATCACTTATTTAATCCTAACATTATCTATAACGCAGGCTGAATCGTAAATCGAATCGCCAACATCATATATGATAAAGCAAAGGGTTATCTGCTTTCCACGATAGGCAGAAACATCCAGTTGAGCAGTTTTCCATTTGGTTTCATAAACCGTTGTATCACCGCCCGAAAAATCGATTCCGCTTATCTTGTACCATGTCGAGCTATTTATGTCTTCATAAATATTTTGATAAGTAACTGTAGTGCCTTGTTTGATTTGTATACCAAAAGCATCGTTATACTTACTTCCTACATATTCCATAGGTTCTTCGGATACAAAATTATAATCAAAGCTGAGCTTAGTTGCAGTATCAGGCACTATAAAGGTTTGTTTCATAATACTGCCTTCTGTACCGCTTCCCAATGTTGCAGTAACTTTAGAACCAACACCGGTTGTAATTACCGCCATACGCTGATTTGCAGAAACAACATCGCCAAGCTTTAGTAAGGTACGAACATCGCCCTCGGCATCCCAATATTTAGGACTACTGCTTACAGTATCATAAATATCAAAGTTACCGTTCTTTAAGCCGTTTTGTACTAAAGTGGCATTGTCTTTCAATCCTGCTCGATTTGCATAAGCAATATCAATATTAGGTGCATAAGTTCTTGGGTTTTCGATAATTTCCTCATAATAATCTTCCAAAGAATAGGAATGAGTATTATTAAACCAAATCTCGTGATTAGCGCCGTATTCGTTTATAGCAGATTGATAAGAAGCCAATGTTGTTTTACCCATAATTAGATTATCAACATATTCCTTCATAAAATCACGACTATAGGTTGCAAATACAGAATTATGGAAGCCTATATAATCTTTAGCAGAAAGACTAATAAAGGCATTTGCCATTTTGTAATTGTACTCTAAATTTCTACCAAAAGATTCACAAGATTCAGAAAATACGAATGTATTTTCAAAGGCATTTTCAGAATAATTTTCAGTAAAGAATTCAGGTAAAATCCAGTACTTACCGTTAACAATCGCTATTTGATTATCTAGCAATTCCTTCATATAGCTAATATTCTTGAGAATTGTAGATTTTTCTGATAAACAGAAAGCAGGAACTTCATGGTAATCAGACCACAACAAACCATCATACCAACTATAAACAGAACCGTGAGTAGAAATGCAAACAACATTATAATCACTAATATTACGATAATCATCAACTGTAACGTTAGTATCAAGTGTTGTATTCAATCCGTTTTCATCCCACTCGTCTTCAAGTTGCTCATAGAAATCAGTTCTATAAGCAATATCGTCCGGGTCAGTTTCAAAGCTTGGGAAAGAATTAAGAATTATAGCAGTACCAATATCTTCGCTAGAACCGCCACCGCTAGAAGATGCTAGATTATTTGTAATATTTTCTACTGCAAAACCACCTAGGCTACTCTGAGAGGTGTAACCATTCTTATCAGATTCAAAATCTTCATAAGAAATACCACCAAGAATACCACCTTCATATTTAAATGTGTATAATTTGTTTTCTTGATTCAAGCTAACTGAATCTTCAATTATCAAATTATTACTTTCTAATTCTGTAAGTGTTTCCTCAATGATTTCTTTCTTTTCTTCTTCTGTTTTTTCTACAAAAGAATCAGCCAAAACTAGTTCTTCAACAGTTTCACAAACAGATTCAACAGTTTCAAGTGATTCATCACTTAGCGGGATATAATAGTTAACGTTTAATGTATTAGAAACATTAGTACCAGTTTTTGCTTCAAATTTAACAACCTTATCGTTAGAAGCAGAAGGTACAATACGGGCACTATATATACCGTCGCCCTTCATATCATCACCGTGACTACTAAAGTTACCGTCATCGTACATATATGAAATAAAGTTTGAATCCGCATATAAATCCAAATGATCAACCACTAACTCTGATGATACATAGAAATACAATTCATTGTCTTCACCTATTAGCACGCTGTTCTTATCAGCAGATAAGAACAATGTATCAGTTGTAACAGGTATCCATTTAGCATGTAAAACTAAATCTTCAAAAATGCTTGTATTAAAGTCAAATGGTTCAGTATCGTTCAAGTCTACATACCAGCCATCAAAAATATAGCCTTGGCGTGTAGGTGCTT
>JAZREW010000038.1:0-3046 GCA_045661005.1 Acutalibacteraceae bacterium
GATCCGACTTGTGTTGGGATATTCTTTAAAAATGTAATCCGAAACGATAAGAGATAATACCGAATCACCTAAAAATTCTAATCTTTCGTTTGAAGTAATACCGTTTCTAGCTTCATTCGCAAAAGACGAATGTGTAAGTGCGTTAAGTAATAAATTAATGTCTTTAAATTTATATCCTAAATTTTCTTCTAAAGCTTTCATATTAACTCTCTTTTTAAGAATATTTTTATTCAGTAGCAAGGGTTTCGGATATTGTTTCAATAACCCTGTTTTCTGTAAATGTTACTGCCTGCTTAATAGCATTTTTAATTGCCTTTGCATCTGAACTGCCATGAGCTTTTATAACGGTTTTCTTAACACCTAAAAGTGGCGCTCCGCCAACCTCTGAGCTATCCATCATACCCTTTAAAGAGTATAAATCCTTTTTAAGAACCAAAGCGGCAAGTTTATTTGAAATGCTTTTATATAAAATTTCTTTAATCATTTTAAAAAATGTAGTAGCAGTACCCTCAATAAGTTTCAAAGCTATGTTGCCTGTAAAGCCGTCAGTAATTACAGCATCGCATACACCTTTAGGCATTTCACGTGACTCTACATTACCAACAAAATTAATCGGTGCATTACTTAGAAGCTTATATGCTTCCTGTCTTAATTCGTCACCCTTAGTGTCTTCAGTACCAATATTAAGTAAAGCAATTTTGGGATTATCAATTCCCTCAACCTTACTTAAATAAGCATTAGCCATTATACCAAACTGCAAAAGCATTTCAGGGCGGCATTCAGCATTAGCTCCCATATCCATAAGCATATAATGACCTTTTGGTGCCGGAATTAAACCCGCAAGCGCAGGACGTTTAATACCCTTAATTCGTTTAACCAAGAGTGTACCACCAACAACAACGGCACCTGTAGAGCCGGCAGAAACAAATGCGTCTGCTCTGTCCTCACACAACTCTTTAAAAGCCAGAGCCATAGAGCTATTACTTTTAGCCTTTAAAAGTGTAGTGGGGTCATCATGCATTGAAATAACATCAGGTGTGTCAACAATTAAGAGCTCACCGTTAAACTTTATATTATTTTCTGCAATAATTTTATTAATTTCTTGCTCGTTGCCTGTAAGTGTAATTTCAACATTAAGCTCATTCGAAGCTAAAGCGGCACCTTTCACAATTTCTAAAGGTGCGTTATCGCCGCCGTAAGCATCAACTACTACTCTCATTTTTGAAACTCCTTTTATATTAAAAATCCTGTAAATCAAACCATTCTAAAGAACGATTAGCAAGCGCCGCATAACGTTCTTTTTTATCCCTAATCTTTTCAGGCAAGGCAGGCAGAATACCAAAATTTGCGCCCATAGGCTGAAAGTTTTCAACCGTTTCATCGCAAATATAATTTAGTAAAGCGCCAATCATTGAAAAGTTAGGCAAAATCAGCGGTTCTTCACCAAGTAATTTTGCGGCGGCATTAATGCCTGCCACTATTCCGCTGGCGGCTGATTCCATATATCCCTCAACGCCCGAAATCTGACCTGCAAAAAATACATTTGCATTTTGTTTTAGTGAAAGGTCTTTGTTTAAAACCTTTGGAGAATTTATAAAAGTATTGCGGTGCATTACACCGTAACGCATAAATTCTGCATTTTCAAGCCCCGGTATCATAGAAAATACTCTTTTTTGTTCAGGGAATTTAAGGTTTGTTTGAAAACCTACAATATTGTATAATGTACCCTCGGCATTTTCACGTCTCAACTGCACAGAAGCCCACGGTCTGTGACCTGTAGCGGGGTCAGTAAGTCCTACCGGCTTTAAAGGGCCAAAACGAATAGAATCCTTACCACGTTTTGCTAGAATTTCTATTGGCATACATCCTTCATAAACTGTGATATGGTCATCAAAGCTTTTAAGCGGTGCTGATTCGGCATTAATCAAAGCATCGTGAAATGCTTCGTATTCTTCTTTATTAAAGGGACAATTTATATAATCATCTGTCCCCTTGCCGTAACGTGATGCAAAAAAAGCTTTATCCATATTAATACTATCAAAAGCTACAATAGGCGCCGCCGCATCATAAAAGCTTAAATTTTCAACTTCTAAAAGCTTTGAAATACTGTCAGCCAGCTTTTCATCTGTCAAGGGACCTGTTGCAACGATTACAATTTCATCCTGCGGAATTGTTTTGGCAACATAATTTTCTATTTTTATGTTTGGATGTGATTTTATCTTTTCGGTAATAATTTCTGAAAAAATATCACGGTCAACTGCCAAAGCACCACCAGCTGCAACCTTACACATTTCAGCGGCTTGCAGACAAACAGAACCCAAACGTCGCATTTCTTCTTTTAAAAGACCTGCGGCAGAATCAATACGATAAGCTTTTAGCGAATTAGAGCATACAAGCTCGGCAAATAAATCAGTAGAATGTGCGGGTGTTTTTTTGCAAGGCTTCATTTCAATTAATTTTACATTAATTCCACGATTAGCAAGCTGCCAAGCCGCTTCACAACCGGCAAGACCCGCACCTATAACTGTAACAGAATTCATTATTCAGCATCCTTAGCAGTTTTCTTTTTTCTTGTAGGACAGTCAGCATTCAAGCAGTAATTTCTGCCACGTACACCTGCAATTATATAACCGCCACATTCTTTGCAAACTTCGCCTGTAGGCACACCCGGAGCCGCAAAATTACAAGTAGGATAATTTGTACATCCGTAAAATTTCTTGCCCTTTTTAGAGGTGCGCTTTATAAGCTTAGCACCGCATTTAGGACAAGGTTGTTTGACCTCATCCTCAGGCACAGGCTTTGTATTTTTGCAAGCAGGATAATTCGGGCAAGCCAGGAACTTTCCGAATCTGCTTGAACGTACCACCATTTTGCTACCGCATTTCTCGCAAACAACATCAGATTCAACGGCAGGTACTTTAACCCTTTTACCGTTGAGCTCGCTTTCTGCCTTTTTATAAAGCTTATCAAAATCTCCGTAGAAATTAGAAATAGTTTCGGTCCAGTTAATATCACCCGTTCCAATTTTATCAAGCTTTTCTTCAAG
>JAZREW010000039.1:0-4115 GCA_045661005.1 Acutalibacteraceae bacterium
ACACACTTTATGAATCGGCTTATACTGTTGTGCTGGCTTCAAGAGCTAACGATAAATGTGATTTTACCGCAACTATAGCCGGCAGATGCTGTGAGTCGGGCGATTTGATTCAAGAGAATGTAAGTATACCAAGACCCGAAAGAAATGATATTATCGCTGTACTTACAACAGGAGCGTACAATTATTCTATGGCTTCTAATTATAACAGAGTGCCACGTCCGCCTGTAGTTATGTTGTATGGTGATAAGGATTATTTGGCCGTTAAAAGAGAAAGTTTAGAAGATATTTGTTCTTTGGATATTTAATAAAATTTCGGAATAGGTGTTTAAATGGTAAATATAGGCAACGATTGGGATAATCTTTTAGCTGACGAATGGGAAAAGCCGTATTATAAAGAACTGCGTGCTTTTTTGAAAACCGAATACGCTACAAAAAAAGTGTATCCTAATATGAATGACATTTTTAACGCACTAAAGTATACATCTTTTGAAGATACCAAGGTTGTTATAATAGGGCAGGACCCGTATCACGGTTACGGTCAGGCGCACGGACTTTGTTTTTCTGTTCAAAAAGGTGTAGCGCCACCGCCGTCTTTAAAGAATATATTTAAAGAGCTTAAAAGCGATGTTGGCAAGGAAATTCCCGAACATGGTTGTCTTACTGACTGGGCAAGGCAGGGCGTGTTGCTTCTTAACGCTGTGCTTACAGTAAGAGAGGGCGAGCCGACAAGCCATAAAGACAAGGGTTGGGAAAAGGTTACTGATAGAATAATATCAGAGCTAAATCGTAAGCAAACACCTGTAGTTTTTCTGCTTTGGGGCGCCTATGCACAGAAAAAGGCTGAGATAATTACTAATCCAATACATAGAAAACTCGTAAGTGTGCATCCTAGTCCGCTATCAGCTAGCAGAGGATTTTTAGGTTGCAAACATTTTTCTAAAACTAATGAAATTTTGCGAGAATGCGGACAGGAAACAATAAATTGGTAATTACAATAATATATTGACAAAAAATGGGTATTGAGCTATAATAAATATAGTTTGGTGCTCATTTTCATTTTGGAGGTAAATTATGGTATCTACTGGATTAAGACGTGGTGTTGACAAAATGGGTCGTGTTGTTATACCACAAGAAATAAGATCACAACTCAATATAGAAAGTGGTGTTGACAGTCTTGAAATATACATGGATGGAGATAAGATAGTTTTGCAAAAATACAGACCTACCTGTGTTTTTTGCGATTCTTTTATAAATATAATTAATTATTCAGGTTACAACGTATGCGAAGACTGCATAAACAAGCTTGAAGAACTGAAGAAAGATTTATAATAAAATTACATTTTAAAAGCACAGGGTACTGTGCTTTTTTGGTAGTTGCATATACAACTTTTGGAGAAAGTTATGAATTATATTGAAACTCTTGATTATATACATTCTTTGGGTAGATTTTCCTTGCCTGCAACCTTAGAAAGAATTAAAAAAGTTTTAAATGTTCTCGGTAATCCGCAGAATGAGTTTAAGTCTATACACATAGCGGGCACAAACGGAAAAGGCTCGGTTTCTGCTATGCTACATTCTGTTTTTAAAAATGCAGGGTATAAAACAGGACTTTTTATTTCACCTTTTATAATCGAGTTCAGAGAACGTATACAAATAAACGGTAAATTTATATCTGAAGAAGATTTAGTTGATTTTTCGCAAAGAATAATAGATACAAAAATAGAACTAAACGAATTTGAATTTATTACTGCGGTGGCTTTTCTATATTTTAAGGAGCAAAAGTGTGATATTGTAATTTGCGAAACGGGGCTTGGCGGCAGACTTGATGCTACTAATGCTTTAGAAAATAAAATTGCTACTGTTATTACTAAAATAGGGTTGGACCATACAGCCGTTTTGGGTGAAAGCTTAGAGGCTATAGCAGAAGAAAAGTGCGGTATTTTGAGAGATTGTCCAACAATCACCTCGCCATATCAACCTGAAAAAGCTTATAATGTAATCAAAAGCAAAGCTAAAAATCTTATTGTGCCACAAATTAATGCGTTGCAAAAGTCTGGTGAAAATTCATCCAATTGCACATACTTATATAATAATGAAAAATATTTGATTTCTCTTAAAGGGGATTATCAAATAGAAAATTCGCTTATTGCAATTGAAACTATTAAAAATTGCGGTATTAATATATCGTATGATATATTGTATAAGGCCTTGGCGAATACCTATTTTCCTGCACGTATGGAGATAGTATCAAAAGAACCTTTAATTATAATTGATGGCGCACATAATCCGGATGGTGCTAAAGAATTAGCTACCGAACTGAAAAAGTTTAACGGTAATGCTGTGGCTATAGTTGGAATGATGCAGGATAAAGATTATGAAGAAGTAATTAAAACCACCACAACGCATTGCAGTTATGCTATCGCTGTGGAGGTTGCAAACCTGCCTCGCTCACTTTCTAAAGAAAAGCTTTGCGAAACGGTATCAAAATATTGCAAGTGCGAAGCGGCTAATGATTATATGAACGCTTTGGCTCGTGCAAAAGAAAAGGCAGTAGATTGTCCTATTTTTGTTTTCGGTTCACTTTACCTTGCGGCAGATATAAGAAAAATTTTACTAGATAATTAAAATATTTTTATTTCACAACTTAATACGACATATTTTTCAAAGACAAGCCTTTATTATATATTAAAGACTTGTCTTATTTTTTTGAAAGGAGTGTGAAGTATGTCGGTACAAATTAATGTTACGGGTGAAGTTTTAACCGCCAGACTTAGCGGAGAATTGGATCATCACTCGGCAAGAGAGATGCGTGAGGCTATTGATAGCGCAATAGAACTTAATATGCCTACATTATTAGTTCTTGATTTTAAGGATATTAGCTTTATGGATAGCTCGGGTATAGGTCTTGTAATGGGTAGGTATCGCAATCTGATTAAATATGGTGCAGAACTGCATATTGTAGAAGCACCGCCGCAAATATATAAAGTGCTAAAACTTGCGGGCATTGAAAAATTAGCAAAACTGGAAGGAAGATAAATTATGCAAGTAAAAAATAAATTCAATATGACATTGGTTTCACGTTCTTCAAATGAGAGTTTTGCAAGGGCTTGTATTTCGGCCTTTGCCACTCAGCTTGATCCCACACTTGAAGAAATCAACGATATAAAGACCGCTGTATCAGAAGCGGTAACAAATTGCATTGTGCATGCGTATAAAGAAAAAATAGGTAATATATACATAACTGCCGAATTACTAGAGGGCAACGCTATAAGAATAAAAATACGTGACAAAGGCTGCGGAATAGAGAATATAGAAAAAGCCATGGAACCGCTTTATACAACTGTGGGCGGTGAGAGAGCAGGTTTGGGTTTTGCGGTAATGCAAAGTTTTATGGATAAAATCACCGTCAGGTCAGTCAGGGATAAGGGTACAACAGTTACTATGATTAAAAAAATCAGTTTGCGTTTTGGTAAAAATGATTAAGAGTGATGTTAAGCGTGAAAGCTTTATAGAAAATAATTTGGGATTAGTACATTCTATTTGCAAACGATTTTGCGGTAGGGGAATAGAGTATGATGACCTGTATCAGGCGGGATGTGTAGGGTTAATAAAAGCTACCGACGCTTTCGAAGAAGAACGGGGACTAATGTTTTCAACCTATGCAGTGCCGGTAATAATGGGCGAAGTAAGACGTCTTTTCAGAGATGGTGGAGCAGTTAAGGTTTCAAGGTCGGTAAAAGAATTATCCTTTCATATAAATAGAAAGCGCCAAATTTTAGAACAAAAATTCAATCGGGAGCCTACTGTCAGCGAATTAGCAAAAGAACTTGATGTTTCGTGCGAAGAAATAACCGAAGCAATTTGTGCTTCACAACCTACGGTTTCTCTCACTTGTGACGGCGAAGATGGTATATACGAAACAGATTTACCTACTATAAGTACAGAAGATGAAATTTCGGACCGCTTGATTTTGGATGAGGCAATGTTAAAATTGGAAGATAAAGAACGTGAAATAATGGTTTGCAGATACTATAAATTTATGACACAAAGCAAAACTGCACAGTATTTAAATATGACACAGGTACAAGTTTCACGAGCAGAAAAAAAGATATTAT
>JAZREW010000040.1:0-3004 GCA_045661005.1 Acutalibacteraceae bacterium
ATTTTTTAATTCTTCCTCTGTTGGCGGTTCTTCAACCTGAAAAGTTTTAACAGGTTTTACGCACTCTTTGTATTCATAAAAGAATGACGGTGCGGGCGGAATAACCGTTGATTTATATTGAGTAGCAAAGAAATACATCAACTTGTCCATATCCCAATTCTTACGAATTGCTTTCTCGTACATTTCAACCCACGCTTGAACGTGTTCAGGTCTATCCGCTCTAAACGTATCAGGATATAAGCTGATAATTTTTAGTATTAAATCTTTTCTAGTCATTGAATTGTAATCCAACAATGCCTCCTTTCTTAAATTTTTCATTATTTATCGCAATGTGATTTTTTATAACGCTCTTAAAATCTAACGTGTTGTTGCAAATAACCTTTTGTTTGTTTGCTTTTTGACAAACTTCTTTGAAATAATCAAAATCACCGCCCGTTTCGTTTAAAAATTGCGCAACCAAATCTCTCACATCTCTTGCCCGCCGTTCATACCTTAGCCTAGGCAAATCGGAACAAACTTGCGAGTATATTTCAAAACACTTTTCAATACGGGGGTCAGCAGGGTCATAAAATTCTGGTTGTTTAGGTGTTTGTTGCCACCTCCGTTTTGCGTTCTCGCTATTTTTTCTACATTTTTCTTGATATTTTTCTTCATCAATATTAATTTGGTTTACAATCCTTTTAAAAACTATTCTACAAGCCTGTGTCATTTCAATTATATTTCCCGTTTTTTTATATTCAAACAAAGCTGTCAATAATATACCTCTTTCTTCCATTGAAAGTTCTTCTATTAAAGGTTTTTGATTTTCATAAAGTAAGAATGCTTTCATATATATACCTATTTTTTTATTTTTTATTTTTTATTTTTATTTTTATTTTTTATTTTTATAGGCATAATTCGCATTGCGAAAAATGCCAACGCAAGCGACCGTATACAACCGCATAATTAATCAAGTTTATACCTTGCACCCTTACAATGCCCGTAATCTCTGTATTTATTGCCTTTTTTCGGAATATTGTACCTTTCTAAAAGCGCGTAAATTGTTGTAGTTGAGCATCCAAGTTGTTTACACAGTTCATTTACTGTTAGTGTTTTGTAAAGTTCCACAAATTGTTCTTTCTTCATTTTTTTCCTCCATTAAAATTTGTTCAAGTGTTAAATCGTTTGGCAATCCGAACTTCCTAATCAACTGTTTCACACAATATTTCATTGCACATCTATTTTTTAAAGTTTCAATGTACGTTTTTTGGATAAAACAACCGTTACAATTACAACCACGCTTGTAGCATTGATAAGCATCAAATGTCCACTTAGACGGTTCAATTCCTATAACAAAGCTCTCATCCATTTTTGACCTTTATACAGTTAGTTTATTTTCTTTTCTACCGTAATTATAAATCGAAACAAACATCTGTAAATATTTTTTGTCATTAGCGCACAAACTCAATTCTGACTTATAGCGACGGATTTTTCCGAAAAAATAATTCTTATCAAAACCATCTATGGCTAATAAATTCAAATACGCAATTGTCATTGCCTTGTTACCGCGCGGTAAATTAAGATATTTAGCTATAACATTTATATCATCTGCTATGCGTAATTTTTCATTTAAGCTGTCTTTATCGGTGTTTTTAAAAGTGAATTTACCGTTTTTTACAGTGTCCCAACCGCTGAAAACATCTTTATTTGTTAAAATAAGAATTGCGCAAGTGATAGCAAGTTTTGACTTTTCAACAAATGCTTTCAGTATCTTGAAATAAACATTTCCGCTTTCCGCATAAAAGTTAACAAAGTCGGCTATTTGCCAGTTATATTGAGAACGGTTCAAGTCTACCATAAGCGACCTGTCTGCGTTTTCAATAGTAATATATGCGGGTGTTATTCCTAACTCCGTGCAAGCAATGTAACGGTGTTGACCGTCGATAATTTCACCCTCTTTGTTTAAAATAATTGGGCAATTTGACAAATACCCGTGAGCTTTAATGCTTTCCTTGATTGCTTCAACGTGTACTCGTCTGATTTTTCTGTTGTCTTTTCTGAATTCAAATTGTTTCATTTTTTTCTCCTTCTGTTTCTAACCACTTCCGCTTGTTAAATAACAAGACTTTTTTTTGAATTTTATACTTTTTATAGAATGCCTCATCTGACAGCCCATAAATCGGGCTTTCGAGATGTTCGTGCATAATTGTAGGCATTAAAATTAATTTTTCTTTTAGGTCGTTCTGCTCATACCATTCTGGTCTGTTTTTATATGATTGCGCCTTAATGTAGTGATGTAACTGCATACATTGGTGATTATATGAATGGATATCCGTAATTTCAGGGGCAAGTTCCAGTTTGCCCGCAGAAATTTTATAAACCTTAAATGCTTTTATATCCGCATTCATATCTTTGTAAACAGTTGTCATAAGGCAATGTCCTCATACTCTGAACAAACCACGATGTTTGTTATTGCTTTGGGCTTTAGATAATACCTGACATCCCAATTAGCACCGCACTTATCGCAATACTTATGAATAGTTATTTCAGAACAATCGCTCGTCCGAGTGAAAACATCCCTACTAATACCCGCTTTATCGCCACAAATAGGGCAATATAAATGATGTGGCGGAATTTTAGGTTGTAACTTTTCTCTAGTCGGCATTACTCCACCCTCTCACTAATCCTTTGTCAGTTTTTGGGCATTGAACGTTTACTATTGGGTTATGACACCATTCTAACAGTAAATCTTGTTTGCCTTCCCCGACAACTACACATTTTACTCCGTCCAGAGTATATTTATCACCAATAGCCATTCAATTCTCCTCCAAATTATTATCTTCTACCACCGTTCTAAGTGCTAACTTGAGCCTATCACCCTCAATAAATTCATAAGGAGTATGAAAACCGTTATTCTTTACATACTCAATAGCTTGTTCCCTTGTGTCAAAGTCTTTAATAAACCAATAGTTATTATATTCCGAACTTTGTTGTAATACATATATTTTCATTATTCACCTCCTTT
>JAZREW010000041.1:0-9041 GCA_045661005.1 Acutalibacteraceae bacterium
GCATACGAATCAGATATCAATGTTTTAGTTTTTACAACTGTTATACAAAATAAACAAATCGATATTATATATACCGTCTTTTTGTATAATTTGTTAGAAAATAATGGGAAAATTAAAAAAAGTAACAAAAAGGGTTGCAAATTTGTAACCTTTTTGTTATAATAAACCTTAGAAAATTACAAAATGTAACTTTTTAAGGAGAGTGACTGTTATTTTTAAGAATTTGGATATACAAAAGCTTATTCAAAAAATTCGTATTAATGCGATTATGGATAAGATTATCAAATTCGTAAAGTCTAACAGAATATTTGTTAAGTTTACTTCAATATGCATGGCTGGCATATTTGCGATAGTTATAAGTGTTGTATCTGTTGGTATAACAGTAGGCTTTGATGTTAAGTATTCGGGCAAGGTTATTGCTACTGTTAATGATACCTCGGTTTTCGATAGCGCTACAGATATTGTAGCAAAAAGCGTTGAAAGCGAAGTTGCAAAGGATGCAATAGCAGCACCTAAGTTTACGTTGACTTTAACTGTTACGGACAAGCTTGCAAACGCAGTTAAGCTTGCCGATGCAATTATTAAAAATACTGAAGAATTTGTTGAGGCTTCGGCTCTTGTAATAAACGGTGAAAATGTAGTTTACGCCGAAACTCAGGGACTTAAAGATTTAATTCAAGCAAGACTTACTTCATATTATGTTGAAGGCGCAGAAAATTCTGCATCATTTATAGATACTGTTGAAACAGAAGAAAGTTATTATCTTAAATCCGATATTGAAGATTTAGAAGCAGTTAAAGGTATAATTGATACCTTACAGGTTAAGACTGTATCTACAGTTACACAGGATAAAACTGTGGCTTTTGGTACTAAAAAGGTATACACAACGGCGAAAGCTAAGGGTTATTCTCAGGTTACTGCTGCGGGTGTAGAGGGTGTAACCCGTGAAACCGTGTTGGTTGAAAGATTAGACGGTGAAGTTTATTCTGAAACTGTACTTTCACAAGAGGTTATTTCTGAACCTGTGCAAGAGGTTATAACTGTTGGTACCGGTAAGGCAAGTTCTAGTAACGCAGTATCTTCCGGTTTTATATTCCCAATAAGCAAAGGAAAGTATAGAATTTCTTCTTATTTTGGTGATGGCAGAAATCACAAGGGTATTGATATTTGTGCTGATAAGGGTGTTTCAATATATGTTGTAGCATCCGGTACAGTAGAGTATTCAGGTTTTGATGGTACTTTTGGTTATACTGTAATTGTTAACCACGGCAATGGTGTTAAAACAAGATATGCACACGCAAGCGCTTTATATGTAAGCAAGGGTCAAAGCGTAACTCAAGGTGATATTATAGCTGCTGTAGGCAGTACAGGTAATTCTACAGGTAACCACCTACATTTTGAGGTTATCGTTAACGGAACACGTGTTAATCCCGCACCATATATAGGTTTATAAAAAACAAAAATTCCAAGCTTTTGCTTGGAATTTTTTTGTTCTGATAAAAACCCGCTGTATTTTGAATACGGCGGGTTTTGTACTTTAAACGCTGAGCAATAAAACTGCAAAGCCGAAATATATCATAAGCGAAATAGCATCTACAATAGTAGTTATAAAAGGACTTGCCATAACTGCAGGGTCAAAACCAACCTTTTTTGCAAGTATTGGCAAAATACAACCAACCAGCTTTGAAACAATTACCATACAGAATAGTGTTACTGAAACTATTAGTGTTTCTATAAGCTGTAAGTTACTGTCAAATGCGTGAAGTAAAAAATGGTCTACAAGAATAAGCTTTGCAAAATTTACAACCGAAAGTGTAATGCCGCAGATAAATGCTACACGCAATTCTTTCCACAAAACTTTTGGTAAATCTTTAAATTCAATATCGCCTAGCGAAATGCTACGTATAATCGTAACCGAAGATTGACTGCCGCAGTTACCCGAAGTACCCATTATCATAGGTATAAAAGCAATAAGGGCAGGAAAAACAGTAAGCTTTGATTCAAATCCCGAAATTATAGCGCTTGTAAATGTTGCAGAAAGCATAAGCAACAATAACCACGGTATTCTTGATTTAAATGTAGAAAAAATACTTGTTTTAAAATAAGGTTTATCAGAAGGCAAAATAGCCGCCATCTTGTCAATATCCTCGGTGGCTTCTTCTTGAATAACGTCAATAGCATCGTCAACCGTTACAACACCAACCAAACGGTCTTCGGTATCTACAACAGGTAATGCCATAAGGTTGTATTTTTCGAATTTAGATGCTACTTCTTCTTTGTCTTCAAGTGTGTGTGCAGATATAACATTTTCATCCATTATGTCATTAATAATTATATCTTTAGCACTTAAAAGTAAATCCTTTACGGTTACTATGCCTAACAAGCGTCTGCTACGGTCTGTAACGTAGCAGGTATATATAGCCTCAGTATCAAGACCTACAGCACGTATACGGTCAAAAGCTTCATCCACCGTCATATCTTTTTTAAGGTGTATATATTCGGTAGTCATAATACTGCCGGCGCTGTCATCAGGGTAGGCAAGCAGTTTGTTTATCATTCTTCTGGTGTCAGCATCGGTTTGTTTTAATATTCTTTTTGCTACAGATGCGGGCATTTCATCAATAATATCAACCGTATCATCCATAAAAAGCTCATCTAAAACTTCACGAAGCTCGGCATCGCTAAAAGCCTCAATAAGCGTTTGTTGGGTATCACTATCCATTTCAACAAAAGCTTCGGCGGCTTCTTCTTTTGGTAAAATACGAAATACAACCAAAAGCTCTTTTTCGGGTATTTCTTCTAAAATTTGAGCAATATCGGCAGGGTTCATTTCTGAAAGCAAAGTTCGCAGTTTTGAATACTGCTTTTCTTCAATTAGTGCGAATATCTCATTTTCCATAATAATCCCCCTTTTAAGATTTAAACCATAAAATTAAAGCGCATTTCAATTCTATGATTTTTTCATTTCTTATTATTATACCATTTATGCAGTAACTTGTCAATTTTCAAAATCTATACAAACAGCTTTGAAAAAGCATTTACTACTAAGCATAAGAATGCTCCGATAACGGTTGGAAATACGGCAGAAACAATAGTCCATTTTATGCTGGCGGTTTCTTTTTTTATTGTTAATAACGAAGTAGCACATGGCCAATGAAAAAGCGAAAACAGAATAGTGCATAGTGCGGTGGTAGCAGTCCACCCGTTTAAAATTAGTATTTCACGTATTTCTGTAAGGGCAGATAATTCATTTAAACTGCCTGTTGAGAGATAAACCATTATTATAATAGGCAGAACTATTTCGTTTGCGGGAAAACCCAATATAAATGCTATAAGTATAGCTCCGTCTAATCCTAAAATGCGTGCAAATGGGTTTAATGCATCGGAACAATAATTTAGTAAAGAGACATTTTCTACAGTTATATTTGCCATAAGCCAAATAATTATTCCTGCGGGTATGGCAACGGTGAGCGAGCGGCCCAGTACAAAAATGGTTCTGTCAAAAACTGAGCGTACAAGAATCTGGCAAAGCTGTGGTTTTCTGTAAGGTGGCATTTCAAGTGTGTAAGAAGATACCTCGCCTTTTAAAACGGTGTCGCTTAGCAGACGGGTGGCTATAAAGGTTACTGCTATAGCTAAAAGTATTAATGCAGTTAATATTAGTGCAGAAAATAGTGTAGGTAAGTGATTGGTTTCCCAAATAAAAAACATAGTAATAATAGAAATTATTGCAGGAAAACGGCCGTTACAGGGAACTAAACTGTTAGTGATAATTGCAACAAGCCGTTCACGTGCAGAATCTATTATACGGCAGCCTACAATACCCGCTGCATTGCAGCCGAAGCCCATACACATAGTAAGCGCTTGCTTGCCGCAACTTTTGCATCGCTTAAACGGTTTATCAAGATTATAAGCAATACGTGGCAGATAACCTAAATCTTCAAGCAACGTAAAAAGCGGAAAAAATATAGCCATGGGCGGTAGCATAACCGAAATCACCCATGCAGGTACACGAAATACACCCTCTATTAAAAATTCGTTAAGCCAAAAGGGTGAATTTACAAGTTTTAAAAATGCGCCAAGGTAATATTCTGCTTTAGAAAATATTAAAGAAAGAAAACCGGAAATATAATTGGCGCCCGATATTGTAAGCCAAAACACAAATGCCAACAGTAATATCATTACGGGGTAACCGCATAGTTTGCCGGTTAATATTTTATCAATTTTTCTATCCTTTAAAGAATAGTTTTTATTTAAATATGTTACAACCGATTTTGCAAGCTTTTCACTTTCTATCACTAAAGCCGAGGCTATTGTGTAGCGTAGCTTTCGGCTATCGTATTCATTTATATGAAGAAATTCATTGGCAATTTCTATTGCGTTTGTTATGTTTTTATCTTTTAAAACATCGTAATTCAAATATTCACAAATTTTTTCTATTAAAGAAGTATCGTGTTCAAGCAATCTAAGGCTTAACCATAAGCTGTTTATTCGGGTTTTTATTTGATTTGGTAAAGACGCCTCTATAGTTTTAACAGCTTGGGTAACGACTAATGGGTATTTAACCGAAAATGTGTCTATATTGTCTTTTTGCGGCGGTTGGTCTAATGCATCTAGCAAAGCTAAAAGACTTTTTTTATTGCGTGCTACAGTTCCAACTACGGGAACACCCAATTTTTGTGATAAAAGTTCGAGATTTATTTTTATGCCTTTTTTCTTGGCTTCGTCTAGCAAATTTACGCAAACTATTACATTTTTAGTTATTTCAAGAGTTTGCAATACTAAATTAAGGCTTCTTTCCATACAAGTGGCGTCGCAAACCACAACTACCTTGTCGGGATTACCAAAGCATAGAAAATTGCGGGCAATTTCTTCTTCGGGCGAATGTGCAAATAAAGAATATGTACCCGGTATATCAACAAGTACATAGTTTTCACTTTCGGTTTTGCAATAGCCGTGGGCGTTGGTAACGGTTTTGCCTGGCCAGTTTCCCGTATGCTGTCGCATTCCTGTTAAAGAATTAAAAAGTGTGCTTTTGCCAACGTTTGGATTACCTGCAATGGCTATTATTTTTTCGTTTTTGTTCGTTTTTTTAAAGCAAAGTTCGGTATCAAGCGCTTTTATTCCGGTTGAATTGTTAGTTAGTCCCATAATACCCCTCCGTTCCTAATTTCACTAAAATGCCGTTGCAATCTTCCAAACGAATTGCTATTACTGCTCCACGTATTAAGTAGGCTTTAGGATTTTTTGCGGGGCTTTCGCCTACGCATTCAACCGTTGTACCCTCAATAAGACCTATATCTATAAATCTGCGTTGCATATTGCCGCAGTTTGAAATTTTTTCTATGGTGCAAATTTCACCTACATTTAAATCTGCCAGGCTTTTCATAATCTATCTCCTTTTAATTTTAGCATAACATAAGGACACTCAATATCATTTTATTCAAACAAATAAAAATAGTGAGTCATAAAAATAATTGTTGTAGCATAATATTTTACAAAGATTATGTTGCTTGCAAAATTTAGGAGGAAAAATTATGACAAACGGTAGCATATATAAGGATATTGCTGAGCGCACAGGCGGAGATATTTATATAGGAATTGTAGGTCCAGTAAGAACGGGAAAATCTACCTTTATAAAACAGTTTATGGATAAGCTTGTATTGCCGAACATTTCAGGTGACTATTTTAAGGAGCGTGCTAATGACGAGCTTCCGCAATCTTCTTCGGGTAGAACTATAATGACTACCGAGCCTAAGTTTATACCCGAAAAAGGCGCACAAATTAATATTGATGATTCGGCTACAATGAATGTAAGGCTTATAGATTGCGTAGGTTATATAGTACCAAGCGCTTTAGGGTATATAGAGGGCAACGAACCCAGAATGGTAATGACACCATGGTTTGAAGAGCCTGTTCCGTTTAATATGGCGGCTGAGATTGGCACACGCAAGGTTATAAACGAGCATTCAACAATAGGGCTAGTTATTACTACGGATGGCAGTATTAGTGATATACCACGTGAAGAGTATGCCGAGGCAGAAGAGCGGGTAATAGAAGAGCTTAAAGCCATTAATAAACCCTTTGTTGTATTGCTTAACTGTATGTATCCCAATACGCCGGAGGCAGAAGGCTTGGCGGCAACCTTAAGTGAAAAATACAAGGTGCCGGTGTTGCCTGTGAATTGTCTTGAGCTTAGTGAGGATGATATAAAGCAGATACTTTCACGAATATTATTTGAGTTCCCGATTAAAGAAATAGGTATTTGTTTCCCAAGGTGGATAAATACTCTGCCGCTTGACCATTGGTTGCGTGCTGACCTTATTGAAATTATTAAAAAATCTTCTGAGGGTATTTCGCATATAAGAGATATTAGTTGTTTTGAAAATGCCTTTTGTGAAAATAAAAATGTGAATTCTGCTAAGGTTGAAAGCATAGATTTAGGGTGCGGCAGTGCCGAAGTTATGCTTAATGTAAAGCAAAGCTTGTTTTATAAAATTCTTGCCGAAACTACGGGGCTAGAAATTAAAGATGAGCAGGAATTAATGGAAAGCATAGCCGAAATGGCGGTTATGAAAAAGGAATACACACGCATAAAAGGCGCTTTAGATGAGGTGGAGGCCACAGGCTACGGTATAATTATGCCAGAGCTTGAAGAACTAAAGCTTGAAGAACCCGAAATTGTAAAGCAGGGCGGACGTTACGGCGTAAGGCTTAGAGCTTCGGCACCGTCTATACATCTTATGAAAGCTAATATAACCACCGAGGTAAGCCCAATAGTTGGTAGCGAAAAGCAATCTGAGGATTTGGTAATGTATCTGCTTAGCGGATTTGAAGAAGACCCAGTTAAAATTTGGGATTCCAATATTTTTGGTAAATCGCTTCACGACCTTGTAAATGAGGGACTTCATACAAAGCTTTCACGTATGCCGATTGATGCCAGAATGCGAGTGCAAGAAACGGTTGAACGTGTTATAAACGAAGGCTGTAATGGTTTAGTTTGCATACTTTTGTAAAAATACAATGGGTTTACGGACAGTCGAGGACGATACTTACTACATATTACAAATAAAAAATACGGCGAAATTTCGCCGTATTTTTTTATCTAAATGGGATTATAATTTTATTCTACTTCTACTACGCCGTCAGCCTTTATAGTAATTTTCATACCGTCCTTAACGTAGTTTAAAAATTCATCGCCTAATGAATCTATAACAGGCATTGAAACACCGTCTACCCAAACATCAGCAAGAACTGCGCCTGCGGCTGCCAGTGAATCTATGTGGTTGGCAAAGAGCATGCAAGCAGGATTTTTTTCCATAGCGCATGCACAATAAAGCACAAGACCGCCCGTAGTAGAGCCTATAGTTTGTGGCAGGCAAAGCGCTTTACCAAGCAAAGATTTACCATAAAGCTCTTTGTTGCTCTCGTCACCGCATTTTACTTCCTTGTCGCCAAACTGCAAAGCCATTTGAAAAGAAGCTAAGGTGTTGAAGCCTTCTTTTGTTACAACCGCCTCGGTTGTAACCTCACCGGGAGTTACAACTCTTCCTTTAAACTGTTTCATTATTTAGTACCTCCCGTAATGGTTTTTAGAATTGCAGCATCGGTATAATATCTTGCACTTGTATAAGTACGTAGCTTGTTTGATGAAGTTATAACAGGCATTTTTTTGCAAAGAGGATTATTCATATACATAAGCGGACAAATGTAAGATGTAATAACGCCTGTAGCTTTAAGTCTTGCCGCATATTCTGTTTTGTTGAATTCTTCAAGCACAGCGGGAGCGGCGGTGAATACGGTATTAATTGTAACTTTCTTTTTACCGTTACTTTTAAGCTCGGTTTCTATGTTTTCTGTCCAAGTTTTAAGCTGTTCAAGCGAAAGATGAGGACAACCCACAAAGCAAAGCTTTGGTTTAGCATCGGGATTTTTCCAAATTACAGGATAATTTTTCTTTACTCTTTCAAGCTCGGCATCATCAATAATATATTCCTTTGCACCCTCTGCAATGAGGTTTTCACCAAGCTCTTTGGCTTCCGGTGTAAGGTTTTCAATATGGTAAAGACCAACCGCACCGTTAGAAGCGGTAGCCGCACCAAAATCCTTTAAGTATGCACAAGCAGAATCGTTAAGCTCGTTGCCAATCCACTTATCAAGACCTACAACAAAAGGAACATCTTCCATAACTTTCATGCCAATAGCGGAGCCTAAAAGCTGGGCTTCGGGTTTCTTTGTGGTTTCTATTTTAACAATCCAAGTAGCTTTTCTGCCCTCGTCGGTAAGTAGTCCAAAATAAGGTACAAAACCTACAATAGAACCCATAATATCTATAATACCCGAATTGCGGTTGCATCGAGCACCTAAAACCGAGTTAGCATAAACTACTGCACTTGATTCTGCCCAAGAAAGCACATCGCCCTTTTGTGGTTTATTGCCAACCTCATCCATATAGCAGGTACAGGTGAAAGCGTTTTTATTCATAAGACCGAGCTTTTCAAGCTGACCCTCATAGAAATCCTGCTTAGTGTACATAAATTTGTTAAACACAAGGTTTTGCAAAAAGTTTGCAGGCACGTTTTTATCAATAGGGCGTGGGTCAACCGAGAATTTTTGGCCTGATGTAACATCAGCATCAAGAATCTGTTGCATTAAGTCATAAACAGGTGACATTACCTTTAAACCAAAAGATGTTACAAGATGATTATATTTTGAGGTGATAGGAACAAGCTTTTCTGCCTCAAAAGCATCACCGTACATAACTAGAGTTTTCATAACCTTTGCGAGAGTTTCGCCTTTTTCGCCATCAAGAATGGCTTGCTGTTCTTTAGTTAAAATCATTTTTTCTTCTCCTTACAACTTCATACAGGTGTTCCAAGCGCCCCAGATAACAGAACGCAAATTGCCAACCTTTTGGGCATCGCCAATAATATGAACCTTTTTAGATTTTTTAGCAATAGGTGCAGGATTATAACCAACAGAAAGAATTACCGAATCGGTGTCTACGGTAAATTCTTTACCGTTCTTATCTTTAAGTGTAA
>JAZREW010000042.1:0-2715 GCA_045661005.1 Acutalibacteraceae bacterium
TTTTATGCTTTCAGCAATTGCATTTCTTATTGCACTTTCATCTGATACATCCACAATCGCTGTTTTTACCTTTACACCCAAATTTTCAATTTCGGTGGCGGTATTTACAAGATTTTCTTCATTAATATCAAGAATTATCAGGTTTGCACCCTTCTGTGCAAGACCTAAAGCTATAGCCTTACCTATTCCTCTGCCTGCACCTGTTACTATTGCATTTTTACCTTTAAAACTCATAAAACCCTCTCCTTAAAAATCCAAAATATCTCTTATGATTTTCATATTTTGAAGCAACGGTTGTGTAGGTGTAGAATTATGGTCGTGTTCATAAACGCAAAGCGCCATACAACAACCAAGCTTTATACCAAGCCTTCTGTGTAGTGTACTCTCGCCACCTGAGAGAAACAAAAACGGTGCGCCAAGCTCACGCTTTAAAAGGTCTGTAATACGCAGATTTTCTATCTGTTGCTCCATAGTGTCTGCACCTGTTACAATTTTTATAACATCAGCACCTCTGCGTTTTTGCTCTAAAGCTACTTCAAGCACACGCTCAGCAGGTGTGAATTTTAGTATATGGGATGACATTAAAACCTCGGCGCCTTTACTATGGAACTTATCTATAAGCTCCATCTGTTTTTTTATAGCCTCTTCATTATCGGTCAACTCTTCGGGATGACGGCAGAACATATCTCCCATTACATCGCAAAGGGTAGCACCGCATTCTGCTAATTCTAAAAGCTCCTCAGCTAATTGCTCATCTGTTTTATTTGCATTATTTCTAGCCCTATAATTTGTTACATAACAGGGTTTATTCTGCATTTCAACAAAAATTCTTTTATATGTTTCTGTATTGCGGTATTCGGGGTTTAAAGACTCCACCTGCAAACCATAAGCTTCTGCGCCAAGCTGGTTCGCATTCCTAATTCTGCCTATAGCAACTTCAGGTGTTTCGCATTGAAGCATTACCGTAAGCATTGGTTTTTCTTGATTTAAAAAATGTCCTGACATAAAATCGCTCCTTTATAGTATCATTATATTTTTATTTTATATTATATCAATACAAAAAACGTTATATATTTAACGTTTTTGATACTGTTTTTGTAATAATGCTTGCTATTTTATATAAAATACGATATAATTCGCTTGGTGATTGAATTGGGTTTATTAGAAAATATACTGGTAACAGATATAGAACCGCCTATGGTTATTCTTTTTGAAAAAAGCAAAAAAGTTTATATGAAAGACCGTTGGTGCTTTGGCTTATCTCTTTGCAAAAGCGGTCAGATAACCTATAAAATGAACGGCAAAGATTTTGTTTGCAACGAAGGTAAAGCTGTTATTCTGCCACAAGGTCAAACATACTCAATTGTTGGCAACAAAGATGGCGTTTTCCCCGTGATAAATTTTAAATGCGAAAACCTTGACTGCAATGAGATCACCCTTATTGATTTAGAAAATCCAAAAGTATGTATAAATGATTTTGAGGCACTTAAAAATCATTTTGCAAATAATGAAAATCTTGTTAAAAAAATGAGCGCATTTTATAAACTACTTGATGATATGTCGCCCAAAAAATCCAACAAATCAAACATATTGCAACCCGTGACAAATTATATTGACCAAAATTTATGCAATTCTACGCTTTCAAACACCGAATTAGCAAAGCATATCGGCATAAGCGAAGTATATTTACGCAAGCTTTTTAAAACACATTATAACGCCTCCCCAAAACAGTATGTTTTAGAAAAAAGGCTTCAGAAAGCCATGCAGTTGCTGTTAGAAACACCATATACCGTTACTGCAATATCTGCTGATTGCGGTTTTTCTTCCCCCTACCATTTTTGCAGAGCCTTTAAAATCAAAACGGGTCACACCCCTACCGAATACCGCAAACAGTTTAAAACCCATCTGTTTTAACAAAAAACCTTTGACCGTAAATATACAGTCAAAGGTTTTTATAATTATTATAGATATTCTTTTAAAATTTCTATTGCCTTGTCCATAGTATCAAGCTCTGCAAACAAAAGCTTTTTTATTTCATCGTTAAACTGGGCAATATCAGGTATACCAATACATTTCATACCCGCCTTGTGGGCGGCTATTATTCCGTTAGGTGAATCTTCAAAAACAAAGCAATCCTTAGGGTCGGCACCTATACGTCTTGCCGCCTCAAGAAAAACATCAGGCTCGGGCTTGCCGTTTGGTACTTCCTCAGAGCTTACAAGTTCACTAAACCAATCCTTAGCGCCCTCAATAGCGCCAAGTCTTTCTTCAATAAATTCGGGTGTAGAGCCTGAAGCCACTGCCATTTTAATGTTGTTTTCTTTCAAGAATTCAAGCATCTTTACCACACCGGGTTTATACTTAACAACCAAATTTTTACTTTCGTATTCAAACGCTATTCTTCTAAACTCAAGCACATCGATATCAGGGTATCTTTCCATTAAGTAATTATCGCCATACGCCTTGCTAACACCGCATAGATTAGGCACATGCACACTCATTTTACCAAGTCCAAAAAGCTCGCCGGTATAATCCCATGCATCAAGGCTTATTCTTTGGGTATCTAGTAAAGTGCCATCCATATCGAATATTACGCTAAACATTAAACTTTCTTTCCTTTTCTAATTCTATTATATAATAAGATGATTATGTGTAGTGCTAAGCCTACTGCTATTGCTACAACAAGGTCAAAAATCACAGTAAGTGCAAAGGTTA
>JAZREW010000043.1:0-5784 GCA_045661005.1 Acutalibacteraceae bacterium
TATTATGCGTGAAAAGGAAGAGGCTGTATTGGAAGCTTTAGGGCTTGCAATCAACAAGGTTTAAATTTATGGAAAAGAAATCTGCTTTTATAACAATAATCGGTAGACCTAATGTGGGTAAATCCTCACTAATGAATAAAATATTAGGTCAAAAGGTGGCTATTGTTTCTAACAAGCCACAAACCACCCGCACAAAAATAATGGGTATTCATACAAAAGAAGAAACCCAGCTTGTTTTTATAGATACACCTGGTTTTCACAAGCCCAGAAACGAGCTTGATAAAAATATGAACAAAGCCGTGGGCGACGGTATGGCAGACGTTGACGTTGCTATATTGGTGATTGAAGCCGTTACTGCTTTTAAGTGTGAAGACGGTGTACTGCCCCCTGCTGAAGTAGAGCTTATTAAAGAGTTAACCAAGCGAAAGCTAAAAGCTATACTTGTAATTAATAAAATTGATCTTTTGCAGGACAAAGAAAAGTTGCTTAGCATTATAACTAATTACTGTAGTAAATTCAATTTTGAAGCGGTAGTTCCGCTCTCTGCAAAAACGGGCGACGGTACAGATTTATTACTTTCAGAATTAAATAAATTCGCAAAGCCTTCACCCCATTATTTTGATGCTGATGATATTACCGACCAACCCGAAAAGGTTATGGTTGCTGAAATGATACGTGAAAAGCTTTTGCGTACACTTGATAAAGAGGTTCCGCACGGTATTGCTATTGACCTTGAACGCTTTGTAGAGCGTGATACCGTTTCGGGTGAACCTATTGTAGAGGTTGAAGCTACCGTTATTTGCGAAAAAGATTCACACAAAGGAATTATTATTGGCAAAGGCGGTGCCACTTTAAAGAAGATAGGCTCGCTGGCTCGTTATGATATAGAAAAGTTTTTTGGCATTAAAGCAAATGTTAAATTATGGGTAAAAGTCAAGGAAGATTGGCGTAATAGACAAGGTTTAATTCACACCTTTGGACTTGACTGATTTTTCCTATTATATTTATTTTCAAAACAGATACACTTTTAAATGTAAAGGAAGTGTTTTTGTTGAATATAAATACCGATTGGATTAATTTTACTAAAAGCGGCAGTGTTGCCGATTATCTTAAATACCTTAATTCTTGTAAGGAGAATGAGAATTTTGACAGATCAGCAAACACGTTTCACAACTGTGGGCTTGGTAATAAAGGAAATGGATGTGGGAGAGAGTGATCGTTTGGTTACTCTCTTTACGCACGAATATGGCATAATAAAGGCCTTTGCTTCGGGCGCTAAAAACATCAAATCAAAAAAAGCCGCAGGTACTGCCCTGCTTACCTATTCAAGCTTTACAATACTTAATAAAAAAGGTACTTTGCGTATTTACGAAGCCACACCGCAAACAACATTTTTTTCAATGGGCAGTGATGTTGATATTTTGGCGCTTTCTCAATACTTTTGTGAGTTGGCGCTTAACTTTGCCGAAAGCGGCGTTGCTAATGAAGAATTTTTACGCCTTATATTAAATTCACTTCACTTTTTAACTAAAGAAAAAAAGTATCCACCGCTTATAAAGGCTATTACCGAGCTTCGCACAGCAGTTATTTCTGGCTATATGCCAAACCTGCTCGCCTGCAATAATTGCGGAAAATTTGAAGACGATATAATGTACTTTAATTTGGAAAACGGCACTTTAAGCTGTAATGAATGCAAAGAAAATTCTGAATGCTATTGGCTTGATAAAACCATTCTTTCTGCTATGCGGCATATTGCTTTTTCAGAATTCAACAAGCTTTATTCTTTTGAAATTCCCGAAAAAAGTGCTGACAGATTATCAAAACTAACTGAAAAATATATTACCGTACAAACCGATTACAGCTTTTCAGCTTTAGATTTTTACAACACAGTTTGTACCGATAAGGAGTAACTATGGGATACAATATCGCAAGATATTTAAAAACACTTGAGCTTGACAAAATTTTAGAATTGCTTGCAAACGAAACCACCCTTGCAGATGCAACTCAGCTTTCAAAAGAAATACACCCCGCCCTTGAAATAGAGGCGGTAAAAAAGCTGCTTGCTGAAACAGAGGCGGCTTATAACTTTATGTCTGGCTATACTGCGCCTTCCTTTGGGGCGGCGGTAAATGTTTCCTCTTCACTTCTTAGAGCGCAATCAGGCGCAGTTTTATCTCAAAGCGAGCTTTTAGATGTTGCAGAAACACTCAGAGTTATTCGCTCGCTTAAAGATTGGCGTGAAAACTGTTCGGGTATGCAAAACACAGCTATAGAATATCTTTTTGAGCAGTTGTATCCTAATAAATACATAGAAGAAAAAATCACCTTTGCAATAAAAAATGCAGAGGAGCTAAATGATAACGCATCCCCTACCCTTTACGATATACGCCGCAAAATAGTTTCAAAATCGGGCAAAATACGTGATATTCTTGATAAAATTGTTCACGGCCCATCGGCTAAATATCTGCAAGAGGCCATAATTACCCAGCGTGACGGTAGATTTGTAGTGCCGCTGAAAATTGAAAACAAAGGTCAAATCGGCGGTATCGTGCATGATACATCTGCTACAGGCTCTACTATATTTATAGAGCCTATGTCAGTAGTGGAAACCAACAACGAAATACGTGTGCTAAAACTTAGAGAACAAGAAGAAATAGAACGTATTTTGGCTGAGCTTTCTGCCGAGGCGGGTAGCTTTGCCGACAGTATTATTCATTCATATAACGCTGTGGTGCAACTTAATTTATTGTTTGCAAAAGCAAAGCTGGCTTATAAAATGAAAGCTATGCTTCCTAACATAAATAATAACGGTGAAATATACCTTAAAAATGCAAGACATCCGCTTATTCACTACAAATCTGTAGTGCCAATAACCGTAGGCCTTGGTGAAGATTATAATACTTTGGTTATAACAGGTCCTAATACGGGTGGTAAAACCGTTACCCTTAAAACTATTGGACTTTTTACTCTTATGACAATGTGCGGTTTGTTCATCCCCGCTGATGACGGTAGTAAAATCGCTATTTACAACAAAGTTTTTGCGGATATTGGTGACGAGCAAAGCATTGAGCAATCGCTTTCAACCTTTTCTTCGCATATGACTAATATTATCTCTATTTTAAAAAATGCTGATGATAATTCGCTTGTGTTGTTTGACGAGCTTTGTGCTGGTACAGACCCTGTTGAGGGTGCGGCGCTTGCTAAATCTATACTTATGCGACTTGCCGACCTTGGAAGTAAAGCAGTAGCTACCACCCACTATCCCGAGCTTAAAGCCTACGCTATTGATACTAACGGCGTAGAAAATGCTTGTTGTGAGTTCGATGTAGCAACCCTTAAACCCACCTATCGTTTAATTATAGGTATGCCGGGACGCTCTAATGCATTTGCAATATCAAAACGTTTAGGGTTAGATGAAAACATTATAAACAACGCAAAAGAGCAGGTTTCTGAAGAAGATATGCGCTTTGAGCGTGTAGTTGCCGCACTTGAGGGCGCTCGCCGCTCGGCTGACCGAGAACATTCTAAGGTTGTTAAAATGCGTGCCGAGCTTGAAGAAGCCAAAAGAAAAGCCGATCAAAAAGAACACGAGCTACAAATAGCACAAGAAAAGCTTATGGAAAAAACTCGTGAAACGGCTACAAATATAATAGAATCTACAAGATATAAATCTTCCCTATTGCTTAACGAGCTTGAAGAATTAAAGAAAAATCTTACTGCAGAAAATGCCGCAAAACTTGCAGAAAAAGCAAGAAGTGCCTACAAGTCTACTTTAAAAGAACTTGAAGACACCGCAGATCCTATAGTAACAAAAACCGCCACAGGAGAGGCTGTTACAAACATTGAAAAAGGCGATATTGTAGTTGTGGCAGATATTGGCAGAGATGCTACTGTTATTGACGTTAACACCGCTAAAAAACAAGCGTTTGTAATGTCGGGTTCTATTAAAATGTGGGTGAGCTTTGAAAATTTAAGGCAAAAATCAAAATATGCACAGTCTACAGAAGTTAAGAAAACCCGCAAGGTAACAGGTATGCAATCACGTGCTACCAGAAATGTTTCGGGCGAGATTGATATTCGTGGCATGGCGTCTGACGAGGGTATTTTAGCCCTTGACCAATATATTGATGATGCTATTGTATCCGGCCTTGAAACCATAAGAATTATTCACGGTAAAGGCACAGGCGTGCTTAGAAAAAGTGTTCAAGCACACCTGCGTAGCCATAGAGCAGTTAAAAGCTTTAGACTTGGCACCTTTGGCGAGGGCGAAAACGGCGTTACAATAGCGGAGCTTAATTAACCTATATATTTTTTGTTTGAGTTTGTAGACTTTGTACGGAACGGGCTTGCTCGTTCCGTAAATTGTAAGTTGTTTTGTGCAGTTTCGATATTTTATGTTTTTAATTGAAGTTCCGTAGGGACAGGCCTCTGGACTGTCCGCATAGATTATCGATGAATTTTATGCGGACGGTCGAAAATCGCCCATCCCTACAAAAAAGGTTTGAAAAATATTGAATAATTATACTTTTCATTTAGAGAAATAATTGTAGGGGATGGTGTTTACAACATCCCGAAAGTAAAGACTGAGCGATTATTAGTTTAAAGCAATCCTCATCAGCCTACGGCCGACACACTCCTTTACACAAGGAGGGCTTTTTTATTGCATCTGCGGCGGCACCGAAAAACATTTTGTAGTTATACGGACTGTTAAGTTTTAGCATACCATCGGTGTTTTATATAGTTTTTTACACTTCTAAATCTTTTTCAATTAATAATAATCGGTTGTACTTTGCTACACGGTCGGTGCGGCAGGGTGCGCCGGTTTTTATTTGTCCTGCATTTACTGCCACCGCTAAATCCGCTATAGTTGTATCTTCGGTTTCGCCCGAACGGTGCGAAATAACCGGCTTGTATCCGTTCGACTTTGCAAGTCTTATTACATCAAGCGTTTCTGTAAGTGTGCCAATCTGGTTTGGTTTTATAAGAATAGAGTTTCCGCACCCTTCGGCTATTCCCTTTTTAAGTCGGTTTAAATTGGTAACAAATAGGTCATCGCCAACAAGCTGAACCTTGTCGCCTAACGCCTTGGTGAGCTTTGTCCAACCGTTCCAATCTTCTTCGGCAACTCCGTCTTCAATGGATATTATAGGATACTTTTCTGTCAAGTTTTTATAATATTCTATAAGTTCGTCCGCACTTTTTTCTACCGCACGTTTCGGCATTTTATATACACCGCCCGCATACCATTCGCTAGATGCCACATCGAGCGCAATTTTAATGGTATCGGTACTGTAACCAGCGCCATTTATCGCCTCAATTATAAGCTCAATAGCCTCTTCGTCCGATTCCAGATTAGGCGCAAAACCGCCCTCATCCCCTACACCTGTGCTCATACCCCTTTTCTTTAAAACCGAACCCAACACGTGATAAATTTCACTGCAACATCGCAATCCTTCGGCAAAGCTTGGCGCCTTTTTGGGAATTATCATAAACTCTTGAATATCAATATTATTTGCAGCGTGGGCGCCACCGTTTAAAATATTCATCATAGGTCGCGGTAATTCAACTCCGTTTATTCCGCCTAAATACCTATAAAGCGGTTGCTTGTAAGAGTTAGCCGCAGCGTGTGCCGTTGCCATAGACACAGCAAGTATTGCATTAGCACCTAAACGCGATTTGTTTTCAGTACCGTCAAGACTAATTAAGCATTCGTCCACAGTACGTTGATTTACCGTATTAAGTTTAGTGAGCGCTCCGCAAATCTCGCCGTTAATGCTTTCTACT
>JAZREW010000044.1:0-20038 GCA_045661005.1 Acutalibacteraceae bacterium
CATAAATAGCCATGCCTGCACTTACAGAACCACCTGGGCTGTTAATGTAAAAGCTAATATCCTTTTCAGGGTCCTGCCCCTCAAGATACAAAAGCTGTGCAATAATTACGCTGGCACTTGCATTGTCCACCTGGTCGTTAAGCATAATTATACGGTCATTAAGCAAGCGGGAAAAAATATCATAAGAACGCTCGCCTCTGCCTGTTTGTTCAATTACATAAGGGATTAATGTCATATCCATAAGTATTACTCCTTTTAAAATTTAAAATTTGCAAAAAGGGACTGACTCAAAGCATATTAACATTGAGACAGCCCCTATATTATTGACGCCAATCGATTTTAATAATCAATTATTCAGCATCTTTCTTTTCTTCGGTCTTTTTTGTAGACTTCTTAGCGGCTGGTTTCTTAGCTGCAGCTTTCTTTTCAGTTTTAGCCTCAACCTCTGTAATAACCGCATTTTCTTTAATGAAATCGATAGCCTTGCCAACTGCTAAATCCTTAGCAATCTCTTCTGCAGGAACAGCAGCCTTAACCTTATCAACTTCCATTCCGTAATCCTTAGCCATCTTTTCGAACTGTTCGTTAATATCTTCTTCAGAAGCTACTATGTTCTCAAGCTCAACAATCTTTTCAAGCGCAAGTCTGAACTTAACCTGACCCTCAGCCTGAGGACGGAAAGACTGCTTAAAGTCTTCAACAGTAGAATTTGTATACTTGAGGTATGTTTCAAGGTTAAGACCCTGAGACTGTAAACGGTATGCAAACTCTTCAACACTCTGGTTGAGACGGTTTTCATACATAGCCTCTGGGATTTCGCCCTTAATGCTATCAACTATCATCTGAACAAGCTCGTTTTCAACCTCTTCTTCAGCAGCCTTTTGCTTGCGCTCAAGAGCCTTAGCCTTAAGGTCAGCCTTTAACTCATCAAGAGTATCAAATTCGCTTACGTCCTTAGCAAACTCATCATCAATTTCAGGTAATTCTTTTACCTTAATTTCGTGAAGCTTAATTTTGAATACAGCTTCCTTACCTGCAAGGTTTTCTGCACCGTACTCTTCAGGGAATGTTACGTTTACGTCAAATTCCTCGTCAACATTGTGACCTACAATCTGATCTTCAAAGCCGGGGATAAACTGACCTGAACCTAACTCAAGATTATGACCTTCTGCTTTACCACCGTCAAAAGCAACACCGTCAACAAAGCCTTCAAAATCGATAACTGCTGTGTCACCAAGTGCAGCTGCTCTATCAGTAACCTCTACCATACGTGAGTTACGGTCTGCCATAGATTTAATCTGAGCATCAATCTCATCATCTTCAACCTTAGCTATAAGCTTTTCAGCCTTTAAGCCTTTGTATTCACCAACTTCAATTTCAGGGTATGTTGTAACTGCAACCTTGAAATCTACGCCGTCTTCCTTAGAGATAGAAACCATATCGAAATCCATTTTATCGTTAATAACCTTAAGACCGGATTCAGCAATAGCCTCTTCTACAACGTCTGCATAAATAAGGTTGAGCGCATCTTCAAAGAAAACCTCGCTACCATAGTAGGTTTCAACCATGTGAAGAGGAGCTTTACCCTTTCTGAAACCCGGAAGGCTTATCTTGTTAGCGTTCTGCTTGTAAGCTGCTTTAATAGCCTCACGGAATCTTTCGCCATCAACTGTAATTTCAAGCTCGTATCTGTTTGTTTCAAGCTTTTTTGTTTCTTTTAATGCCATTTTATATTTTACCTCCACATAGACTCTAATTTAAGTCTTTTGTAATCCAAACTATTATATCACAACTATCCGCATTTTTCCAGCTATTTTTTAAATATTCTTAAATTTTATAAAAAATAAATATATTATGCGATAAAATACGGCGTAAATTCAATGCAATCACAAGAAATCAGCTGTAATTCTATGCCATCATAGCTTTTTACTGCATTATAAAATCCCGCACCGTGAATATGACCGTAGTAAACCTTTTGCACACCGTACTTCTTTAAAACATCTAAAATTTCGTTGCAAACCGAATCGCCAAAAACGGGTGGATAATGTAAAAACACTAACATAGGTTTTCCTGTTTGTTGAGCCGCTTTAAGCGAAGATTCCAGTCTGCCCGCTTCTCGTGCTAAAACCTTTTTACTGCCTGTATCATCATAGAACCATCCTCTTGTACCCGCTATTGCGTAGCCTTCAACCTCTATACAGTTATTAAAAACAATGTCTACCGAATTAATATCATTTTTTGCCCAAAATTCACGCAATTTTTTAGCGGTGCTCCACCAAAGGTCGTGATTACCCTTTAAAAGCAGCTTTTTACCCGGTAAACTTTCTAAAAATTTAAAATCGGGTAAAGAATCTTCTATTTTAAGCGCCCATGAAAAATCTCCCGGTAAAATTACCGTATCTTCGGGTTTTACAAGTCTGTTCCAATTGGCCGTAATACGTTCTATGTGGTTGTTCCAACCCTTGAAAATATCCATAGGTTTATCACTACCAAACGATAAATGCAAATCAGATATAGCAAAAATGCTCATTCTTCACCCTCCTTTTTAGTATATTCGTTGTATTTCAGGTTACACTACAATTGACCTATTCATGCAGGTCAGAAAGGAATTGATTTTAAATGGATAATTCATGCAAAACTCAATCTTGTGTAGCTTGTAACGTTAAAAACTGCGTATATCACGCTGAAAACGATATGTGCAGTGCAGGCAAAATTCAGGTTGGCAATATGATGGCTAATACTGCCAAAGAAACCTGCTGTGATACATTCAAAGCAAAATAATGTATCCTTAAAAATGATGGGGTTGTTTAAAAACAGCCCCATTCTTTTTAACTATTTTAATTTATTTCAAGCGCTTTATACACGGCTGTAAGCATATCCTGCTTTTCGCAAATTTCTTTAAATCTAACCTGTGCATTTTCAAGTGCCTTTATAGGTTCAGGAACCTCTGTAGAGGTAGCCTCACTTAAAATACGTACTGTTTCAAACTCAGTACCGCCAACCTTAGAAGATACAGCCGACAACACACTTGCCGCAAACTTATACGGTGATGCGGTAGATGCTATAACGGTAGCTCTATCGTCCCCGGTTGCTGCTATATACTGCTCGTAAACATTAAGTGCTACTGCTGTATGTGTATCACAAAGATAACCGTATTCATCAAAATACTTATTTATAGTTTCAAGGGTTGCGTCATCATCACAGCAACCGCCCCAGAAAAGCTGTTGCAAAGAAGTCTTAACATTTTCATCAACTGTAAACTCACCGGTTTTAGCCAAATCATCCTGCAAAGCAGCAACGGTTTTATCGTCATTACCGCAAAGCTCGAACAACATTCTTTCAAGGTTACTTGAAATAAGAATATCCATAGAAGGTGACTTTGTGGTATAGAAATCACGGTTACGGTTGTATTTACCTGTATTTATAAAATCGGTTAAAACATTATTTGCATTAGAAGCGCAGATAAGCTTGTTTACAGGCACACCCATCTTTTTAGCATAATAAGCCGCTAAAATATTACCAAAGTTACCTGTAGGCACTACAATGTTAAAGCCGCCGTCAACATCTTCGCCACGACCAATCAAATCGCAGTAAGCAGAAACGTAATAAACTATCTGCGGTGCAAGTCTACCCCAGTTAATAGAGTTAGCAGAAGAGAAAAGCATATTGTTTTCTGCAAGCTTTTCTTTAACCGCATTATCTGTAAATATTTTCTTAACGCCTGTTTGAGCATCATCAAAGTTGCCCTTTATAGCACAAACATGAACATTATCACCCTTTTGTGAATCCATCTGCAACTTTTGCATTGGGCTTACACCCTCGCTTGGGTAAAATACCAAAATTTCGGTATCTTCAACATCCTTAAAGCCTTCAAGAGCGGCTTTGCCTGTATCGCCCGAAGTAGCCACCAAAATAACAGTTTTCTTGCCGCCGTTTACCTTTTTAGCAGATGTTGTAAGTAAATAAGGTAACAACTGAAGTGCTAAATCCTTAAATGCACAGGTAGGACCATGCCAAAGCTCAAGTATGTTTGCATTTTTACCTATAAGTGAAATTGGTGCAGGTTGCTCGTTATCAAAGCTACCGGTATATGCACCGTCTACACAGTAATCAATTTCCTCATCTGTAAAATCATTAAGGAAATGCTTCAATACATATTTAGCTCTACCCTTGTAATCAAGCTTTGAAAGACTTTCAAAATCTTCCTTAGTAAATTTTGGAAAAGTATCCGGCACAAAAAGTCCGCCCTCTACAGAAATACCCTGAGCTATAGCCTTTGCAGCCGAAACCTTTACCGATTTATCTCTTGTACTTACATAATTCATTTTTATAACTCCTATATTTAAATAGTATCCTTATTATAATAAACCTTTTTTTACAGCTTTGCAATAAAATTATGTGCGTTTTTATAAAAAATTTTATAAAGCAACCGTTTATCAAGCCCTTTATCGACTAAATATTCAAAAAGTTTAGGTATTTGCTCAATTTTGCAAAGCTTTTCACTCATTACAGCCCCGTCAAAATCAGAGCCTATTGCTATATTTTCTTCAAATCCTTTATCGCACAAATAGTAAATATTTTTGTAGATAGCATCATACACATCGCCGCCTAAAAAAGCGGGATAAAAACAAAGACCTATTACGCCGCCCTTTTGAGCTATAAGCTTTATTTGTTCAAGTTTTAAATTTCTCGGGTGATTTAAAAGTTCCCAACAATTTGAATGGGTTGCCAACGGATATTCCGCCAACTGTACCGCTTTATAAAAGCTTTTCTCGTTAAGGTGTGATAAATCGCACCCTATTTTAAGCTCATTCATTTTAGTAATTATCCTTTTGCCAAAATCGGTAAGCCCTTTTTCGCTGTTACTGCCACCCGCTATGAAATTTTCACCATTCCAAGTAAGTGTTAAAATTTTCACACCGTCTGCTTGCAGTTTGTAAAGTCTATCCGAATCTAACTCTAGCAGAGCACCGCCCTCTACAGCAAAAATTGGTGTTAAATTATGCGGCTTATTTAACAGTTTGTGTTTAAAATCAGCCATAATATTTTGATACTGCTGCCAAGCATTTTCGCAGTCATCCCTTATCCATATAGCAAAAGTTTGTTGCCATTTTTCAAAAGAATTTCCGCCAATGCCCGAAACCGCTAACGAGTTTACATAAAATTCTTGATTTTTTATATAACACTCATACGGTGTGTCACAATGCAGGTCAAAAAAATGCATAACACCACAACCTTAAAATGCGTTTTCTATGTAGTTAAGGCTGTATTTTTTAACCCCGCTCTCATCTTCCGCAACAGTAACCTCTGCAACGTCAAAACGTGGTTGCAATTCACAACAGGTTTTGGAAATATAATCCTCTGCGGTTAACATAATTCTTTGTTGCTTTCGAGCATCTACAGCATCAATAGCAGAAACCATACTGTTTTTTTTACGGGTTTTAACCTCAACAAAAATAATATACTCATCTGCTTCGGCTATTATGTCAATTTCGCCAAAACGGCATTGATAGTTACGCTTAATTACCAAAAAACCTCTTTTACGCAAAAAAGCGGCAACTCTATCCTCACCGCTTTTTCCTATTGTTCCTATATTCATATGCTACCCTAAAATATTTTTCAAAAAGGACAAACGGTGTATTTCACAAGGTCCATACTTTAAAATAAGCTCGGTATGCTCCTTAGTGCCGTAGCCCTTATGCTTTTTGAAATTATATTGCGGATATTTTTCGTCATACTCTAGTAAAAGACGGTCTCTTGTAACCTTAGCCAAAATAGATGCCGCCGCAATTGAGCAGGATTTAGCATCACCTTTTACTACAGTTTCACAGGGAACAGTAATTCCTTTAGGTACACGGTTACCGTCTATCAAGGCATAATCCGCCTTAACCGACAATCCATCTATACTGCGGTTCATTGCAAGAAACGTTGCTTCAAGTATGTTAAATTTCTCTATTTCTTCAAGCGTACCGTAAGCCACACAATAAGAAATTGCCTTTTCGCATATAATGTCAAAAAGTGCCTCACGCTTTTTTTCGCTAAGCTTTTTAGAATCGTTAAGACCCTCTATTTCTATATCACTTGGCAAAATTACTGCCGCCGCACAAACCGGACCCGCAAGCGGACCTCTGCCGGCTTCGTCTACACCGCAGATATATTTAAAGCCGCTTTGCATTGCGGCTTTTTCTAATTCAAAATCAGGCATTTTTATCCACCCTTTCAAGCGAAATAAATCCTATTTTACAGTTTCGATATTCTTCAAGCAACATATTAGCCGCCCTCTCAGTATCGGTATCACCGCCACGAATAACCATTCCACGCTTCTTGCCTATCTGGCATAGTAAATCGTAACTGTCACACTCAAAATCAAGCTTACCGTAACGTGATTCAAGCAAATCGGGATAATCACTACTAAGCAGCTCTAAAAGACGCATAGCTAAAAGCTCGGTATCAAGTATTCTATCCTTAACAGCACCTGTAAACGCCAGATGCTCGCCAACCGTTACGTCCTCAAACTTAGGCCATAATACACCGGGGGTATCAAGCAATTCAAGCTGTTTATCTATAGTAAACCATTGGTTTCCCCTTGTAACACCGGGGCGGTTTTCAACCTTAGCTCTGCCCTTGCCGGGAATGCCATTTATAAAAGAAGATTTGCCAACATTGGGTATGCCAACCACCATAACTCTAAGCGGTTTTCCCACCATACCCTTTGCAATATAGCCTTCAAGCTTTTCTTTAAGGGCAGTTTTAACAGTATCCTTAAAAGAAGAAATACCCTTGCCCGACTTACAATCAACCGCTATGGCTATTATACCTTGAGATTTATAATAATTAATCCATTGCTCTGTTACAGCCTTGTCAGCCATATCACATTTATTAAGTAATATAATATGTGGTTTACCCTCTATAAGCTCTTTAATTTCGGGGTTACGGCTTGAAATAGGGATTCTTGCATCTACAACCTCTGCCACAGCATCTATAAGCGGTAAAATCTCTTTAATTTTGCGGCGGGTTTTCGCCATATGCCCCGGAAACCATTGTATACTTTGTGTTGCTTCACTCATTTATTGTCAAGCCTTCCCATCTTATTAAACGGAATTATTCTGTAAATTGCGTGTCCCAAAACATAGCGTGTATCTATAAGACCGTCGGTACCTATTCTTGAAGAGCGACTGTCTAACGATTCAGCACGGTTATCACCAAGAACAAATATGCAACCCTCGGGAACATAAACCGGAAAATCTACATCGTGCTTATCTTTAGTGGGTGAGCTTGTATAATTTTCCTTTAAAGCCTTACCGTCTACATAAACTATGCCCTTTTTAAAATCTATGTTAACTGTTTGACCGCCAACAGCTATAACTCTTTTTATAATAGGACCTTCGCTAGTGCTTACACCCTCTACTGTGTTCCACATATTTCTTGAAACAACCACTATATCACCCTGCTTGGGTTCGTAAGCCAGATTACTTATAATAACCTTTTCGCCCGAATGCAAAGTATTAAGCATAGAATCGCCTTCAATAACCGCAATTCTAAAAACAAAACAAAAAATAAGAACTACAGAAATGATAGCCGTTACTAACACATCTAAGGTTTCGAAAAGATTTTTTGCAAACTCATTATCCGCCTTTTTAGATGGTTCCAGTTGTATTTCAGGCCTTTCTTCAGAGGGTGGTTCAAATAAGGCTTCATTTACAACAAAGCCTTGTTCCTCGTTTACATTATCAGGTTCAAATAAATTAAAATTTTCCATTATTAAACCTCACACTAATTCAATAAAAATAAAGGGAGACAGGTATTTGCCCCATCTCCCCTGCGTAGCTTAGATAAGCTCCTTAACTTTTGCTGCTTTACCAACTCTATCACGTAGATAGTAGAGCTTAGCTCTGCGAACTTGACCCTTACGTACAAGCTCAACCTTAGCAACAGAAGGTGAATGTACCGGGAATACACGCTCAACGCCTACACCGTAGGAAACACGGCGAACTGTGAAAGTTTCAGAAATACCGCTGTTATTCTTAGCAATAACAGTACCTTCGAAAACCTGAATTCTCTCTTTTTCGCCTTCCTTAATTCTTACGTGTACCTTAACGGTGCTACCAATAAGAATCTCAGGAACATCACTTTTGAGCATACCGGCTGTTAATTCCTTAATTACGTCCATGTTTTTTCCTCCTTATTGTTTTACCAGATGTTCATGCACCTAAAGCCAGAGGACCATCCGCTTCAATGTCGATTTTTCGGCAATGAACCCACTTAGTAAGGGCTAAGTGAAATCAAATGCTCATATATTCTATCACAACACTTTTAAAAAAGCAAGCATTTTTTACTTTACATTAAAATTTTGTTGAAAATACTTATTTCACAAGGGTTCCGCCATCACTTTTTAAAAGTATAAGCACCTCTTCTTCTGCTAATGTTTGTGTGTTTATATATACAAGTATTTCCTGCCCGTCTAAAGAAGTGCAGGCAAATTCGTAACAACGGGCCTCGTTTTTACCTCTGGTAGGTATTAAAGCTAGCGCCGTACTGTTTATAGTAAGACTTTCACTAACCACACGCTCTGCCTGGTCTTCTCTATACACAGGTGTTTCAAAAGCCCGTTCGGTATGGTTAGAAAGATAACCGCTAGCCTCATAAAGCATTATTTCCCCGTTATCCATAGCAACCCCTACTTTTATAAGGTCTGTGTAGCAAATCGTCTCGCCATCTACAAAAGCAAAATTAAATACGCACACACCCTCGCTACAAAAATAATAGGTTTCTAAAAGATTAGTCATTTTTATTCTTTCAAGATACCTTTTCGCCTTTTCACGTGCCTGCTCATAGCTTAAAAGGGAGTCCCCCACAGCTCTGTCCTTTCGCATAAAAACTGCATATCCGCCGTTTTTGCTTACCGATGCCGTAACACCGCTACCCATAAACCTATACGCAGGTATACTGCCCAACACAAACCCGTCATAGTTCAATTCCTTTTCTTCGCATTCCACAGTTTGTGCCGCAACTTCTAAAGCCTTTTTTTCAGAAACCTCTGCCGCATTTTTTATCATAGTAGGTTCTTTTTCTAAAATATGGTCTGAATACGGACCGTCATACACCAAAGTGGGATAATCTGAAAACTCACCCTCTATTTCATCAAACGACGCCGAAACACCCATATTCTGAACCGTCTCATCCACCTTTTTGTCAAGCTCTTCTGCCCAGTATTCCGCATTGTTATGCGCCGCTTGCACAGAGCTTACCAAATCGGCTATTTTTGTTGCGGTTTTGCTTAATTTTTCAATGTTTTCTCTGCTTTCGTCCTTTATCTCGCCACCGCTTATAAGCTCACGTGATACCGACAACGCATAATTTCCTACTTGAGACAAAAACCTGTTAAGCGATGAAAGCTCATTTTCTGTAGGCAGTTGCGAAAGTGCAGATTTAGAATATTCCGCCTCGGCCAAAAGCTTTGCCGCCATACTGCTTATTTGTTGCGGTGTTGTTACAAAACGAGCCTTATTAAGCGTTAGCGAAATATTATTAATAGCTTCTGCAAATTCATCTAAGCTTCTTGAATACCCATTTTTAAGTGCTAGTTCGTAACGGTTTATTTTTTGCTGTGATTTTACAATAAATCCTATAGCCACAATTATTGCCGCCAATAAAAAAGAGGTTAATCTTATTACATTTCTTTTTTTCATACCCTTACTCCAAACATAATTTTAACTTTATTATTTACTAAAATTTCCATTTTATGAGAAATTCGTTTTTCTTCTGCTCAAAATTGTATAAAAATTGTATTAATTAACAATTTTTGTTTTGTTTTTTTCTAAAAAAAATATTTTTTTAGTTAAATTGCATAAAAAATAGCATATTTATAGTTGTAGATACTACTTGAAAAACTTTTAAGAATATTGTATTATAATAGGTAAATAATAACATCATATTATATATTGGAGATGCTGTGATGACAAAATATACTGCTACTAATATTGCTTCTATGATTGAAAAAAAGCTTTCACACAATTTCGGCGTTACACCTGAGCTTGCTTCTGACGAGCTTTTTTACAAAGCCTGCGTTCTTGTTTTGCTAGAAATAATGAACGAGCGCCGTGCCGCTTTCAAAAAGGCTACAAACGAACAAGAAGCTAAAACCGTTTACTATATGAGTATGGAATTCCTTATGGGCCGTTCTCTTAAAAACAATCTTTTCAATCTTGAACTCACCGAGGTTATGTCAAAAGCGCTCGCCAAGTTTAAGGTAAAGCTTGATAAATTGTATGATTTCGAGCCAGATGCCGGTCTTGGTAATGGTGGTTTGGGCAGACTTGCCGCATGCTTCCTTGATTCACTTTCAAGTGGCGGCTACCCCGCAATGGGTTATTGCATACGTTACGAGCTTGGTATTTTCCGTCAAAAAATAATAGAGGGTTGGCAGACCGAAATGCCTGACTTCTGGCTACCCGGTGGCGGCGTTTGGCTAGAGGCTAAACCCGCAAGCGCAGTTGATGTTAATTTTGACGGTAAAATCAACGAATGGTGGGACGGTAACTATCACCACATAGAGCATACAGATTATCAAACCGTGCGTGCCGTGCCTTACGACCTTATGGTTGCAGGACATGACGGTAAAACCGTAAACGCTTTAAGACTTTGGAGCGCAGAATGTCAGGATTTTGATATGTCTGCTTTTAATCAGGGAGACTATGTGCGTGCGCTTGAGCAACGTGCTATGACCGAAACCATTTCTAAGGTGCTTTATCCTGAAGATAATCATATTGAAGGTAAATCTTTAAGACTACGCCAACAGTATTTCTTGGTTTCTGCATCTGTACAAGATATTTTAAAGCGCCATCTTGACAAATATAAAACACTTGAAAACCTACCCGAAAAGGTAGCAATTCATATTAACGATACTCATCCTACACTTTGTATCCCCGAACTTATGCGCTTTTTGCTTGACGAATGCGGCTACGGTTGGGACAGAGCTTGGGAATTGGTTAAAGGTACCGTAGCATATACAAACCATACAATTATGGCAGAGGCTCTTGAATGCTGGCCAGAAAGCCTTATAAAGCAAAGAATTCCAAGAATTTATCAAATAATTAAAGAAATTGACCGCCGTTACAGAGAAGAAATAATCTACAAAACAGGCGACTTTGCATTGGCCGAGCGCACAGCCGTTATTGTAGGCGGAGTTATTAGAATGGCTAATCTTTGTGTTGCTACTTGCCATACCGTAAACGGTGTTTCAAAGCTACACAGTAAAATTTTAGTTGATGAGCTTTTCAAAGATTACGCTAATATGACACCTGAAAAATTCACCAACGTTACAAACGGTATAGCTCACAGAAGATGGCTTTGCCAGGCAAACCCAGAGCTTACAAAATATTTAACCGAGCTTATAGGTAAAGACTTTATAAAGGATGCCGCTCAGCTTGAAAAGCTTATGGAATTTAAGGATAATATCGAAGTTTTAAACAAGCTTGCAGATATTAAGCACAACAACAAGGTGCGTTTTGCAAATTATGTTAAAGATAACTGCGGTACAATTATTAATCCCGATTCTATTTTCGATATGCAGGTTAAACGCTTGCACGAATACAAGCGTCAACACCTAAACGCACTTAATATTATAAGCGAATATTTATATCTTAAGAATAATCCTAACGCTGACTTTACTCCCAAAACCTATATTTTCGGTGCAAAGGCCGCAGCCGGTTATTTATTCGCTAAAGAAATTATTCAAATGATTCATAAGCTTTCTAATGTTATTGATAACGACCGTTCGGTTAATGATAAGCTTAAGATTTTATTCCTTGAAGACTATAAGGTTAGCCTTGCTGAGCTTATGATACCATCTGCTGATATAAGCGAGCAGATTTCACTTGCATCTACCGAGGCTAGCGGTACCGGTAACATGAAGCTTATGATGAACGGTGCCGTAACCCTTGGAACTGAAGACGGTGCAAATGTTGAAATTCACAAAGCCGTTGGCGATGATAACATCATCATATTCGGTATGCAAACACCCGAGGTATTGTCTTTACAAAAGCAGGGTTATTCACCTATGCAGTATTACAATAATAATGCCGAGCTCAGAGCCGCTCTCGACTTTATAGGCAAGGGTATTGCAGGTCAACCATTTGAAAACATTTATAACTCACTTAAGAATACTGACAGATATATGGCTCTTGCAGATTATGCCGATTACTGCAACGCACAGAAAAAAGCTACTGCACTTTATAACGAAAAGGATGTTTGGAACAAGATGTCATTAACAAACATTGCAAAATCAGGCATTTTTGCTTCTGACCGTTCTATTGAAGATTACGCAAGAGATATTTGGCATATTAAGCCGGTTGAATAATTATGAATTATTATCCGTTTGATTCTAGAAACAGTTTATACCGCAATAAAATCGGAGCCTTGGCCGAGGGGGAAACCCTTCGGCTTAGGCTTTTGCTGCATAAGGATGCTTGCGTGCATTCTGCATATCTTGTTTTGCGAAATGATAACTGCGAAACCGCTCAAGAATGTTTACTAACCGCAGGCGAATGGTTGGAGGATTACCGCTTTTACGAGACCGAAATCACCCTTACCGAAGGGCTTTACTGGTACAGCTTTAGATACACGAGCGACTTTGGCGAATTTTTCGTAACCAAAACCGAAACTTCGCTTGGTATAGTGTCAAACAGCGGTGCATCTTGGCAACAAACCGTTTATTCACGTGAATTCACCACACCAAGTTGGCTTGAAGGCGGTATAATTTATCAAATTTTTCCTGATAGATTTTCGAGTTCTGGCAGCGAAAAACAAAATGTTCCTGAAGACAGATTTTTATGCACCGATTGGACAAAACAACCCGAATACCGCCAAAACGGTGATAAATGCAGTTTAGGCAACGACTATTACGGCGGCGACCTTAAAGGCATTGAACAAAAACTGGACTATATTGCGTCTCTTGGCGTTAACTGCATTTATTTAAACCCGATTTTCGAGGCACATTCTAACCACCGCTACAATACTGCCGACTACTCAAAGGTCGATTGCTTACTAGGCAATGAAAAAGACCTTGAAAGTCTTGTTGAAGCAGCAGAAAAAAAGGGTATTTCAATAATTTTAGACGGTGTTTTCTCTCACACAGGGGATGACAGCGTATACTTCAATAAATACGCAAGATATGATAGTTTAGGTGCGGCGCAGTCAAAAAATTCACCATATTACAGTTGGTTTAATTTCAGCGATTATCCTAACAAATATGCGGCTTGGTGGGGCATAGAAACATTACCCGAAACCAACGAAAACGACCTTTCTTTTTCAAACTACATCACAGGCGAAAACGGCATTATACGCTATTGGCTTAAAAAGGGTATACGTGGTTGGCGACTTGACGTGGCAGACGAATTACCCGATGAAATTTTAGATAAAATACGCCTTGCAATAAAGGCAGAAAACAAAGAAAATTATCTTTTAGGCGAAGTGTGGGAAGATGCCACCAACAAAATCAGTTATGGATACCGTCGTAGATTTTTACGTGGCAAACAGCTTGACTCTGTAATGAATTATCCCTTTGCAAACGCTATTGTAAGCTTTTTAAAGGGCGGCAAGAGTGAAAATCTTATCAACACCGTGCTTGATATAACCGAAAATTATCCCCCACAGGCAACAAAGCTTTTAATGAACCATATCGGCACTCACGATACTGCCCGAATATTAACCCGCCTTGGCAGTAACGAAAGCTTTGACGGCAATAGAGAAGCGCAATCAAAAGCCAATCTTTCGCCCGAGCAATACGCACTTGCAGTTAAGCTTTTAAAGCTTGCGGCTGTATTGCAATATACCTTGCCCGGCGTGCCATCACTTTACTATGGTGATGAGGCAGGGCTCACAGGCTATGGCGACCCATTCTGCCGTGGCACATATCCTTGGGGAAACGAAAACACCGAGCTTGTAAAATTTTACAAAGCTTTGGGAAATATAAGAAGAAACTGCAAAGCCTTTACTACCGGCGACTTTATACCCTACTTTCAAAACGGCGACACCGTCTGTTATTTAAGAAAGCTAAACCGCAATTCAGCATTTATTGCAGTAAATAAGGGCGAGGCAGAAACCGTTATAGACCTACCCAAAGATTTTCGCAATATAAAATCCACCCTTGGCACAAAACCCAAAGAAGAAACACTTGTATTACCGGGTTACTCTTTTTCTATTTTAACAAAATGATGTATATTAACCAGAGAGATGCCATCCACTATTTGTAGATGGCTTCTCTTTTGTTTTTTCTTTACTTTTTGGGGCGCTGTTGGTATAATCATAAGTAGATAAAATGGATTAATTGTAAGCGTGGCATATGGCATATATTAATTACATATATAAATATACCGCCCGCCACGAGAAAGGATATGTTTTACTATGAAATATTTGGTTTTATTATGTGACGGTATGGCTGATACCCCAAACGCAGCACTTGGCGGCAAAACCCCAATGGAATGCGCCGAAAAACCTTTTATGGACTTTTTGGCAAAAAATGCCGAGGTAGGCATGTGCCGTACTGTAGCCGCAGGTCTTAAACCCGGTAGTGATGTTGCAAATCTTTCGGTTATGGGATACGACCCATTGGTTTGCTATACAGGCCGTTCGCCTTTAGAGGCGGCATCTATCGGCGTAGAGCTTAAGGATACCGACGTTGCTTTGCGTTGCAATATTGTGACCCTTTCAGATGAAGAAAACTACAACGATAAAACAATGGTAGATTACTGTGCCGGTGATATTTCTACCGAAGAGGCACATAAAATTATAGCAACCGTTGAAGAAAAGCTAGGCAACGAAATTTATAAATTCTACGGTGGCGTAAGCTACAGACATTGCCTTGTTGTAGATAACGGCACAACCGAGCTTGGCACTATGACACCTCCGCACGATATAAGCGGTAAGGTTGTTGGCGAATATTTAAGCCAGAATGAGAACGCCAAGCCATTAATCGAACTTATGAAGAAAAGCTACGATATACTTAAAGACCACCCCGTAAACATTGCCCGCCGTGAAAAAGGTCTTAACGAAGCTAATTCAATCTGGCTTTGGGGTGAGGGCAAAAAACCCGCTTTAGAAAACTTTGAAGAAAAAAATGGTGTTTCTGCTTGCGTTGTAAGCGCCGTTGACCTTTTAAAAGGCATTGGTATTTGTTCAGGTATGCAAACACCCGATGTTGCAGGTGCTACAGGTTATATTGATACCGACTTTGTAGCAAAAACAAAAGCCGGCATAGAAGCTTTTAAAAATGGTACCGATTTAGTTTACCTACACTTTGAAGCGCCCGACGAATGCGGTCACAGAGGTGAGGCTGAAAACAAGGTTAAGTCTATAGAGCTTATCGACCGTCTTTCATTAAAGCTTATACTCGAATACTTTGATGAATGCCAAGAAGATTATAGAATTCTTATTATGCCTGACCATCCAACTCCACTTGACATTATGACCCATTCTTCTGATGCTGTGCCGTATATTATATATGACAGTACCGATTTCAAAAAAGGTGTTCCAAGCTTTACCGAAGCTAATGCAAAAAAGACAAATATCATGGTAGAACACGGACCCGACATAATGAAAAAATTGTTACAAAAAGTGTAGTTATGTAAACTTGGATAACCTATAGAGTTTTCCACTTTATCCACTAAGTTATCCACAATTTCGGGGTTTGTCCAACGAAAATATCGACTTTGTGCGGTTTTTATAGTGGATAACCCCGTTGATAAGTTGGATAAATAGGTTGCCATAATAAGTTACAAAATAGATTTATGTAAAGCATTTCGACAATTTTTGACAACATTCTTTTTTGTTAATTACGCCGATTTTTTATTGCTTTTTTTACAAAAAATCTACCTTTTTCCAAATACTTTTGAGGTGCAAAATGAAACGTACAAAACTAATAGACCGTAAACTACCCGACTATACCAGAGGCGAAGAAATTTTTAATATGGTTTCGCATATAGCGGGCGGCGGTTTGGGTGTAATTATATGCGCCCTTTGCATTATAAAATCCTTTTTAAATCATGATGCATATCAAATCACAGGTTCTTTTATATACGGTTTTTCAATGGTTATTCTTTACACCATGTCAAGCATATATCACGGACTTAAAAACGAAACCGCAAAAAAGGTTTTGCAAATTATAGACCATTGTTCCGTTTTTATTTTAATTTCCGGAACATATACACCCATCACCTTAACATCACTGCGAGAGCATAATGCAGCTTTGGGTTGGTCAATATTCGGAATAGTATGGGCGGTTTCTGCTTTGGGGATAACCCTTAATGCTATCGATTTAAAAAAATACAATGTTTTTTCTATTATATGTTACCTTGTTCAAGGCTGGTGTATAATATTCACAGGTAAAACCGCCCTCACCGCAATAGGCATTCAAGGCTTTTTATGGTTGCTGGCAGGCGGAATTTCGTATACATTAGGTGCGGTGCTTTATGCAATTGCCGGTAAAAGCGTTCACCGATATATGCATTCGGTATTTCATATATTTGTTGTTATAGGTTCGGTTTTACAATTTTTTGCAATATTCTTTTATGTATTGGTTTAAAAGTTATACAAAATTCAAAACATTCAAAACCGATGATATAAAAAAATCCTCAAGAACGATAAGTTCTTGGGGATTTTTGAACAATACTCAAAATAAATCTAAACTTCAAACCTAATTTCACTTATATATCAACTATATAATACGCATCTTTATTTTCACACAATGCAGAAAAAGTTATATATTTAATACCATTTAACTCACTTTTATTTCCCGAATGATAATGCCCTTGAAAAACAGTTTTAACTTTACCGCTTTTTTCTAAAATAGAACGAACAGAAGCATCATTAGAAATTCTGTGATTTTCTAATATAGAAGAATCGATATTCTGGTGAATAAAAATATGTGTATCACCCACTGTTTCACTTAAAATCTTTTCAAGGGTATCTATATCTTTTAAAAATGTATCGGTCCAATCAGAATCGCCGGGTTTGTAGTGATTCCCGTTTTTAAAATAACAAGCATCTAAAAATATAAGATTACACGATTCATTATACAAATTATGCGGACGATACTTTTCGCCTAACACATCATAAAATTCATCAACATCAAAAGCAAAAGCATCGTGATTGCCCATTACAACATATATTGGAATTTCACATTTTGAAAATAACTCAGAAATTTTCTTTAGGTTTTCAATTTCTTTGCTGTGTTTAGCCTCTTTATCTATTAAATCACCGAGACAGATTATAATATCGCATTTTTGGTTGCTGAAAAAATTCAAAGCAATAGATATTCTCTCAAGCGCCTCACTGTTGTAACGATTTCCGCAAGTAAGCACCGCCGAACTAAAATGTGAATCTGTAAATATACCTAATTTCATACAATCAACTCCTAAAGGAACATTATAATGATTGTAGTTAGTCGAAACGCTTAAAAAGCGTTTCGTCAAGCCACTTTGAGAGTGGCTTAAGCAAAATTAAAATAAAATTTTTAATTTTGCACGACACTCATTGCAATGCAATAGGACAAATTTCCAATGAAATTTGTCACAAAATCAAAGATTTTGTGGCGAAACAGCATTGTTTCGCTTAAACTATTTCATTATAATGATTATAGATGTTCGAAACACTGGAAAGTGTTTCAATAAGCCGATTTTACCGGCTTTAGCGAAATTAAATTCAATTTCGCTATATTATTTTCAAAGGGCATAGATAAATTTTCTTTGAAAATTTGTAAGTAAATTAAAGATTTGGTGTCGAAATAGTGTGAATTGCACCTATTTCGAATTTCTATAACTATTAAATGCTTGTGTTAAATTGGGGACAAATTCGGCTGTCCTTTTCCTAAAGGAGGAGGGGCACAAAGGCTCCCTTGCCTAAAGGGAGGCTATTGTTTTCAACTTATGAAAATCATTTCCATAAGTTGAATTTTCCGCATAACAACAAGCATTTTCTTGTGTTTAATAGCAAGATTTTTACAAAAACATTTAAGAATTTGCTTTAGTCCTGATATATAAAGTTATAACCGAATAAATAAAAAACACCATATCAAAATATATAATATATGCAGCTCCGCTTATAAGTTTAAACCCAATTTGATATGTTGATATGCCAATTTCACCAACTCTTGAAAGAAAAGAAACAAAAGCAATTTCAAAAGAATACGGCAAAAGTTCCAATACAAAGAATACTAAAGATAAAACTCCAACCCAAAACGATAAATGTGGAAGTTTAATAGTAAAATAAGAAAACACACATGCTATAAGCAATATTGTAAGCATCAAAATCGGGTGAAAAAAACTAAATATATTCCCAAAATATCCATTAAATATTTCATAGAAATTTTTATTTTCTTGATAAGGTAAAAAACCAGCCACTACAACAAATACAAAAACGCAAAGGTGTAATACAAAATTGCACATACTTACAATATGATATATTTTGTCATTTTTAATCATATTGTATCACCGCCTTGGATGTATTATAGCAGAAAATCGGCGAAGCCGCAATACCTATTACCTCTTACGTTTTACTTATTACTTCCCAAAAATCCCGTGGGGTTTTGGGTTCAGGTAAGAGTGAAGAAGTAAGAAGTAATAAGTAAAATCCCGCCCACTTACGTGAACGGGATTTTTTGGGTGTTTCGAACTTAGTGGCACGAATGAAATGCGGCTGAAAACCAAGAAATTATTAATATAAAACTCCAAATCCCCATGTAAAAACAAATATGTACGCAATAACTGTAAGAAATAATCCTAAAACAAAAAATATTATTGGTAATAAACAAATCTTTGCAAACAAAACATTATTTGTTTTCTTATAACTGTAAAACGATATCGCCGCTGCAATAGCAGATATTAGAGCGAGAATATTTAAAATCGGCAACAAAAGCAAGCCTATAAGATAACCAAATAAATTCCAAGCTGTCCACAATCCAAAAACATTAAAAATTGACTCGGTTAAAATTAGAATGAAAATAACACCAAAAATAATTCCGCTTATAATAGAAAATGATTTCTTCATATCATCACCGCCTTGGGTTATTTGTTCAACTTACTTTTTGCTGTTCTAATCGAAGCAATTAATAATATGCGAATTGTTGCGCAAGTTTTATCAATAGATTTATAGGTTGCTTCATCAATATAATCTGATTTTAAAAGCATTTCAAGCCATTTCCCAGTTTCGCTTGCTTCTTTTAATGCAATCTCAAGTTTAGCAATGAAATCGGCTCGGCTATGACCGTATTTACTCTCTGCAATGTTGGCACAAACGCTCGTAGCACTTCTGCCGATTTGATTTGAAATAACAGTTTCGTGCTTTGCACTTAATTGTTTAGTTAGTTTCAAAACATCAACAGATAATTGCATAGATAAATCAGAAAGTTTATCTTCTTTCATTGCTATCACCTCTCTTATGGTATAAATTGTACCATAAATTTGTGCGAAGCGCAACATCATTTACACCGCAAGGTGTAACATCGTTGATGCGAAGCATCACATCGTTTTTGACGAAGTCAAAACATCGTTTATGGCGTTAGCCATAACAGCGTTTTGTGTCCGCCAAGACGGAATGATGTTAGCCTTCGGCTAAATGATGTTGCGAGTAAACTCGCAAACGATGTTGTGTCCTTCGGACACAAACACAAAAAGAAAGACACGATGAAAATCGTGTCTTTCTTTTTGGAGGCACCACCCAGATTTGAACTGGGGATAAAGGCTTTGCAGGCCTCTGCCTTACCACTTGGCCATGGTGCCGATTATTAAATTTTTAGAAAATATAAGGACGCTTAATTTGTTTTAAGCGTCCTTGTGGAGCGGATTACGAGGCTCGAACTCGCTACCTCCACCTTGGCAAGGTGGCGCTCTACCAGATGAGCTAAATCCGCATCAAGTTGGTGCCTCCGGTCGGAATCGAACCAACGACACGAGGATTTTCAGTCCTCTGCTCTACCGACTGAGCTACAGAGGCAAATGGATGGCGACCTGGATGGGGCTCGAACCCACGACCTCTAGCGTGACAG
>JAZREW010000045.1:0-2651 GCA_045661005.1 Acutalibacteraceae bacterium
GTTTTATGGATATAAAAAAATATTGTTAAAATTTTATCAATTTTCTTTAAAAAAGGGTTTTCAAATAGAAAAAGATATGTTATAATATGATAGTCTAAGTATGTCTTTATGCATTTTATGTCAATTAATATTTATTTTTGATGTTTTTTGCATTAAGAAACTTAAAAATATCAGAGGAGGATTTGGTTCAATGCTAAAAAAGATCAGTAATCTCCCTTTTAAGGGAACAGCTGAACAGGAAAAGAAACTATTGGAAGTAATTGAAGCCAGCAAGCATGATAAGAGTTTATTAATGGCTGTTATGCAAGAGGCTCAGGAAATTTACGGTTATCTTCCAATGGAAGTTCAAATCATGATTGCGGAAGGTATGGAAGTTCCGTTAGAGAAGGTATACGGTGTTGCTACTTTCTATGCACAGTTCTCACTTTCACCTAAGGGTGAGTACAACATTTCAGTATGCTTAGGTACTGCTTGCTATGTTAAGGGTGCCGGTGATATTTTTGATAAGTTCAGCGAAAGACTTGGTATTGGTGCTGATGAATGCACAGCTGATGGTAAGTTTTCACTTACAGCATGCCGTTGTATCGGTGCTTGCGGTCTCGCACCTGTTCTTACAGTTAATGAAGAAGTTTACGGTCGTCTAACTGCTGACGATGTAGACGGTATACTTGAAAAATACGGGTTTGGCAAATAATTAAAATTTTTCCCGAAGGGATAAATTGGATATGAAAATCAGTACTATTAAAGAATTACTCGAAGCTGATGTTGTTTGCTGTGAGGACGGGCTATCTCGCCATGTTTACTCAGCCTGCGGAAGCGATATGATGAGTGATGTTTTAGCCTATGTTAAAGATCAAGCGGTTTTAATAACTGGTCTTGTGAATTCACAGGTAATACGTACCGCTGAAATGATGGATATGAATTGCATCGTTTTTGTACGCTCTAAACTTCCAACTGCCGAAATGATAGAGCTTGCTAAAGAAAGCGGTATGGTTATTTTAGCTACTAAAAAAAGAATGTATGAGGCTTGCGGTATTTTATATAGCAACGGTCTCATTGGGAACAGGGTGAAAAATGCCTGATGTTCTCACTTTTCACTTCACGGTTGACGGGGAAGATTTCACATCTGCCGGTCAAGCTTCTGTGCAAGTGAAGAAAAATTTAAGGCAGTTAGGGTTGCCACCCGAAATTATAAGACGTGTTTCTATTGCCATGTATGAGGGCGAAATCAATATGGTTATTCATGCAGGCGGCGGCGTAGCTGACGTTAATGTATCTGAAGATTATGTTGAAATTGTTTTGCGTGATCAAGGCCCCGGTATTAAGGATATTGAACAGGCAATGCAGGAGGGTTTTTCTACTGCTACTGATAATATTGGTTCACTAGGCTTCGGTGCCGGAATGGGTTTGCCTAATATGAAGCGTTACACGGATTATATGACTATTGATTCTGTGGTAGGTCAGGGAACTGACATTACTATGAGAGTTAATATTAATTAATTTTTCGGCAGGGTTTGTTTATTATGAATACATATGAGCATTCTGTATATTTAGATATTCAAAAATGCAACGGTTGTACTACATGTCTTAAGCATTGCCCTACGGAAGCTATACGTATTAGAGATAATCATGCGGTTATCAATCAAGAACGCTGTATTGATTGCGGTGAATGTATAAGAGTTTGTCCGCATAATGCTAAAAAAGCAAAATGCAGTAAGCTTTCTGCTTTAGATGGCTTTAAGTGGAAAATAGCATTACCTGCTCCCACTTTGTACGGTCAGTTTGATAATCTTGAAGACGTTGATTATGTGCTTGACGGTTTGCTTAAAATCGGTTTTGATGATGTTTTTGAGGTTTCTGCAGCGGCTGAACTTGTTTCTGCCTATACCAGAATATATCTTAAAAACGAAAACATTAAAAAGCCGGTAATCAGCTCGGCTTGTCCTGTTATATTGCGACTTATTGGATTGCGTTTTCCATCTTTAAAGGAAAATATAATTCACATGTTGCCTCCTATGGAGGTTGCAGCAATGCTTGCACGTGAACGTGCTTTAAAGGAACATCCTGAGTTAAAGCCTGAAGATATTGGGGTATGTTTCATATCACCATGTCCTGCTAAAGTAAGCTACGTAAACAATGGATTTGCAGATTACAAAAGTCAGGTTGACGTTGTGGTTGCAGTTAATGATATTTATTTCAAACTCATTTCTGCAATGAAATACGGTAGTGAGGTTGAAACGCTTTCCAGCTCAGGTATGATTGGTATTGGTTGGGCTTCTTCCGGTGGAGAAGCAACTGCTATTTTTAACGAAAGTTACTTAGCGGCTGACGGTATCGATAATGTTATTAAGGTGTTAGATCAGGTAGAAAACGGCAATATTCCGCCGCTTGAGTTTATTGAGCTTAACGCTTGTACAGGCGGTTGTGTTGGCGGTGTAATGACAATACAAAATCCTTTTATTGCTAAGGCAAGACTTCAGGGATTGCGTAGATATTTACCTGTTTCGCAAAACTTTTTAACAAAAGAGCAGGAAGAAAATTTGCCCGATAGTTTTTTGTTTAATGAAATGCCGGTTTATAAGCCAATTTCTCGCTTGAGTGACAGTATGCAAGAATCTATGCGAATGATGTCTGAAATACAAAAACTGCGT
>JAZREW010000046.1:0-1145 GCA_045661005.1 Acutalibacteraceae bacterium
GCAGATAGCGTATATGTAAGAGTTAACACTATATTTAACGTTTGCACCCTCTACACCGTCAACACAAGCGGTTACTGTGAATACTTCGTCAAACTCGGTTGCGAAAATTTCATCTGTATAAACTATGTAAGAGTTGTCGCCTGCAGCTTCAAAATCTGCGCTTGTAACTGTTTTTATCTCGTCGCCAACTGCAATTTTTATTGTAAGCTTTGAAATATCTGTAATTACGCTTGTGTCTACATTAAATTTGAACATTAATCGGTTTACGCTATCAAATCTAAGGTTTTGACCCGCAAATGTAACACCGTTTTGGGATTTATTTGTAACATCCTTTGCAGTAGTTGTAGGTGCTACAAATTCTGTACCTTCTGTTACACCATCATTTACAAGCTCGCTTGTTTTGTAACCGAAATATTTTTGTGCAGCCGCACCATAGTGCAATAAATCTGCCGCTAATGTTTTAAGCTTTGCATAGTCTTCTTCTGCCATACCGAAATCTGCGGCGGTTTTTGAAAGAATAGTATCTAAATACTTTTTAACTGTAAAGCCTTCTTTAACTGCTACTACTTCGCCGTTTGTTATAAGCTCAGCTTTAATTTCATCGCCTAAACGGTCGGGCGCAATATTCGGGAAACGGTAAACATACTTACCAATTGCAGAATCATAGTAACCGTCTACCATAAACTCTTCACCGTTTACGGTGAATTTCATCGTGGAATCCGCACCGTAATTTGAATAGTAATTTACAGTAATATCTGTGCCGGCGGTGATGGAAACACTGTTAATTTCAGGCTTAACTTCTTCTATCTCTGTAATTGAAATATTGTCTACATATGCATCATCAGAATACAAGTAAAGAGCGTAATATTTCACATTAGCGCCTGTGAACATTGCGCTAACTTTTACCCATTCACCGTTTGTAGTACCGGACCAAAGCTTGTGGTTATTGTAGTAGTTACCGGGTACTGCTGTACCGTCTTCTTTATCAAATTTAGCATAGATATCAGCTCCGCTGCCCTGATTATCCTTAACGCTATTTACCTTAATATAAGCTGAGAATAAATATGTTTTTGTAGGATCTGTAACTGCAGAAAGTCCTGAATAAATGCTGTGAGGCTTATCACTTGCACCAAAGTACAATGAAT
>JAZREW010000047.1:0-2252 GCA_045661005.1 Acutalibacteraceae bacterium
GGCGATTCAAAACCTATACAAAAGAACTCTATGTTAGAAAATTTTGACGTAGACGATTAATAATATGTGAAATTGAGCGACAGAGGTAAAATTCTGTCGCTTTTTGAAAAAATTAAAAATTTTTTAAAAAAACACTTTACAACTTTATCTTAATAAAGTATAATAGCATTATAATAAACTTAAAAGGGGTAATAAAAATGAAAAAATTGTTGGCTATTATTTTATCTTTAGCTATGGTGTTTAGCTTTGCGGCTTGTGGCTCTAAGGAGCAAATCCTTGTTGCCGAGAAAGAATCTGCAGGTGAAAGCGTTGCTACTACTGAGGAAGATTTCAAAGATTATACATACACCGCTGTTGACACACAGGCTAAGGCTTTAATGGAAGTTAACGCAGGCACAGCAGATGCTGCTATTGTTGACTATGTAATGTCTATCGGTTCTATCGGTGAGGGTACCGATTATGCTGATTTAGTTGTTGAGGGTGACGGTTATTCTGAAGAAGAATACGGTATTGCTTTCAGAAAAGGTTCTGACCTTACAGCTAAGGTTAACGAAATCATCAGAACATTAAAGAGCAACGGCAAGCTTGCTGAAATTGCAAAAACCTATAAGCTTGACGGTATCATTTTAGGCGATGCTATGTCTGAAGAATTCAAGAAGAGCGAAACCGATTCTGATTATCAGTATGTAATGGATAAGGGCGAGCTTATTATTGGTATCACCTATTTCGCACCTATGAACTATGAAAACGATAAGGGCGAGCTTGTTGGCGTTGAAACCGAGTTTGCAAAGGCTGTTTGCGCAGAGCTTGGAGTTAATGCTAAATTCCAGGAAATCAGCTGGGCTGCTAAGGAAACAGAGCTTGCTGCAAAGAATATTGACTGTATCTGGAACGGTATGACAATTACTGAAGAAAGAGCAGAAAATATGAGTGTTTCTATTCCTTATATGCAAAATAAGCAGGTTAAGGTTGTAAAATCTAAATAATTTAATTTTCAAGAGGTTAATATACGATGTCTTTTCAGCAGGTTAGTTTGAACCTTGCTGCGGGATTTTTGGAAAATTGCAGGTTGTTTTTTGAAACCCTGCTTTTTTCTATACCGCTAGGGTTACTTATCAGCTTTTGTTCAATGTCTAAATTTAAGCCTTTAAGCATTTTGATAAAGGTTTTTGTGTGGTGCATAAGAGGAACACCTCTTATGTTGCAGCTTTTTGTTGTGTTTTATGTTCCCGGTCTAGTTTTCGGTGTGCCTATGCGTAACCGAATGCTAGCTGCTTTGATTGCTTTTGTAATCAATTATGCCTGCTATTTTTCTGAGATTTTCAGAGGCGGAATAGAAAGCATTGCCAAAGGTCAATATGAAGCGGGTCAGGTTTTGGGAGTTACTAAATCGCAAAGTTTCTTTAAAATAGTTTTATTGCAGGTTATAAAGCGTATTGTTCCACCAATGAGTAATGAAATAATTACACTTGTTAAGGATACTTCATTGGCTCGTGTAATTGCTGTTGGTGAAATTTTGCTTGCGGCAGAACGCTTTGCAGGTAAGGGAATTATATGGCCATTGTTCTATACAGGCGTTTACTTCCTTATATTCTGCGGTATTTTAACCCTTCTTTTTGGCTATATTGAAAAGAAAATGAATTATTTTAATTAGGTGGAGGGAAGGTTTAAGTGTCTGTTTTAGAAGTTAAAGGAATAAAGAAAAGCTTTGGTAAAACCGAAGTTTTAAAGGGACTTGACTTTTCGCTCGAAAAAGGCGAGGTACTATCCATTATCGGTTCTTCAGGTAGTGGTAAAACCACCTTGCTTCGTTGTCTTAATTTTTTAGAGCTTGCTGATGAAGGGAAAATTTCGGTTGACGGTAAGGTTATTTTCGATACTACGACCGTTAAGAAATTGACCGATAGTGAGATACGTGAAAACCGTTTGCATTTTGGTCTTGTTTTTCAGTCTTTTAATCTTTTTCCTCAGTACAACGTATTAAAGAATATAACTTTAGCACCTACCTTGTTAAAAAGGGGAAGTGAGGAGGAAATAGAAAAAGAGGCGCTGTCTTTGATTGACCGTGTAGGATTATCCGATAAGGTTGACAGTTATCCTTGTCAGCTTTCGGGCGGTCAGCAACAACGTGTGGCAATTGCAAGAGCGCTTGCGATGAAGCCTGATATACTTTGTTTTGACGAGCCTACCTCTGCGCTTGACCCTGAGCTTACAGGTGAGGTTTTGCGTGTTATACGTGACCTTAAAAGTGC
>JAZREW010000048.1:0-1462 GCA_045661005.1 Acutalibacteraceae bacterium
GTTCAACCACAATAACGGTATTGCCTAAATCACGGACCTTTTTAAGTGTTGCAATAAGTCGTTCGTTATCTCTTTGATGTAAGCCAATGCTTGGTTCATCAAGAATATACAATACACCCATAAGCGAAGAACCTATTTGTGTAGCTAATCTTATACGCTGGCTTTCACCGCCCGAAAGCGTACCCGAAGAACGTGATAAATCAAGATATTCAAGACCCACACTTTGTAAAAATGTAAGTCTTTCCTTAATTTCCTTTAAAATCGGTTTTGCTATCATAGCGTCTCTTTGACCAAACTCAAGTCTTTCTAAAAACTCAAGCTCTCGCACTACCGACATATCGCAAAACTCTTTTATATTCTTTCCGCCAACAGTAACAGCCAAATATTCCGATTTGAGTCTGGCACCCTTACAATCAGGGCAGGCACTCTCGGTCATATAGCTTTCAAGCTCTGCTCGTGCATAATCGCTTGTGGTATCCTTGTAACGTCTTTCAAGATTATTTATTATACCCTCAAAAGAAGCGTAATAGGTTCCACCACCGTAATCAGTATTTCGCACAAGCTTAATTTTTGTGTCGCCCGTACCGTAGAAAACGGCATTTTTAGCCTTATCATCCAAATCTTTCCAAGGGGTATTTATATCAAACCCATAATGCTCTGCCAAGCCATGGTAGTACATTTCCGCTATGGTAGAAGCATCGGGATGCAACCAGGAATTAACACCCCAGCCAGAAGCTTTAATGCAACCCTCTAAAAGTGATTTTTCATCGTCATTCACTATAAGACGAGGGTCTATTTTCATAAACACACCTATACCTGTACATGTAGGACATGCGCCTAAAGGATTATTAAAAGAAAACATAGTAGGTGTAAGCTCAGGTATACTTATTCCGTGTTCTTCGCAAGCATAGGTTTGCGAAAATTGCATTTCTTCGCCACCTATAACATCAACCGCAATAAGCCCTCCCGAAAGGGTTACTGCCGTTTCTATACTATCAGTAAGGCGAGAACGTATTTCCTCCTTTATAACAAGTCGGTCTACTATAACCTCAATAAAATGCTTTTTATTTTTTTCAAGCTTAATTTCTTCGGATAAATCGTATATATTACCATCTATTCTAACCCTTGAATAACCCGATTTTCTAACACCCTCAAGCTCTTTGGTATGCTCGCCTTTTCTGCCCTTTACTATAGGTGAAAGCACCTGAATTTTAGTGCCGTTTTCAAGCTTCATTACAATATCTACAATTTGGTCTGTTGTTTGCTGGCTTATTTCCTTACCGCAAACAGGACAATGCGGAATACCAACTCTAGCATACAAAAGACGTAAATAATCGTATATTTCAGTAACAGTACCAACCGTTGAACGTGGATTTTTTGAAGTAGTTTTCTGATCGATTGAAATTGCGGGCGATAAACCGTCTATAGAATCAACGTTCGGTTTTTCCATCTGTCCTAAAAA
>JAZREW010000049.1:0-4365 GCA_045661005.1 Acutalibacteraceae bacterium
ATAAGCATTTTAGAAATAGCAGTACCTGCCGCACCTAAACCATTCACAACGATTTTTGCAGTTTCAATATTTTTCTTTACAACCTTTAATGCGTTGAGAAGTGCTGCAAGAACAACAACTGCAGTACCGTGCTGGTCATCGTGGAATATAGGAATGTCACAACATTCATTTAACTTTTTCTCAATTTCAAAGCATCTTGGTGCGGCTATATCTTCAAGATTTATTCCGCCAAAAGAACCCGAAATATTATAAACTGTATCTACAATTTCATCTACATCGTTAGAACGTATGCATATAGGGAAAGCGTCTACCCCTGCAAATTCCTTAAACAGCACACACTTACCTTCCATTACAGGCATTCCTGCCTCAGGACCTATATTGCCAAGACCTAACACCGCAGAACCGTCAGTAACAACTGCGATAAGATTTGAACGTCTTGTAAGCTCGAAAGATTTATTATAATCCTTATTTATTTCAAGGCAAGGCTCGGCTACGCCCGGTGTATATGCTAAAGAAAGAGCCTTAGCATCCTTTACTTCTGTACGAGCAGTAACCTCTATTTTACCGTTCCATTCGTAATGTTTTTGTAAAGCTTCTTTTTTTATATCCATTAAGTTGCACCATCCACACTTCTAAGAATAATATAATAATACCATATATTCGCAATAAAATCCAGCGTTAAATGAATAAATAAGCAAAATTTTGCCAAAAATATTTTTAACATAAAATCAAGAGGTGCTTTATGGATAAGAAAAAACAGTTAAAACTTAGCATAGCCATTATTGCAATATCAATATCAATTGCTACAATATTAATTACCTGTGGTTTTGTAATTAAAGATAAAACCGCCGAGCCTGAAGCCTGGGTGCTACACTCATACGGCAACAATGTGGCGCTTTATAACGGCGACCGCATAATAGAGGTGTACGGCAGTATTGTTCTTGACACATTACCAATAGATGACAAGCGCCAACTAGATAACGGTATTGCTTTTCCAACACGTGAAGAAGCTGTAAGCGCTATTGAGGATTACGACGGTTAAAGCATATACACAAGAAAAGGGCAGTCTTAAAAGACTACCCTTAATTACATATTTAAAATTGTATTTGTTTTATCTTTCCCTATCGTGCACCCATTCGTCCACACGCTTTGTAAGGTCGGGTTGATTTTCCACCAAAGTGTACCATTCACAAAGACGAAGACCGTATTCAAAGAAGCGTTTATATAACAGCTCGTTATCCTTTATAAGTTGAGCTTTTGATTCGGGTGATTTTGCGGCTCTTTCATTGTAACGCAGTAAAACATCACAATAAAGCACAGAAAGACGTGTTTTGCGTATTCTTGTAAGCTCTCCTTCGTTTGCCGCCAAGCTTTCAGCCTTATCCCACAGCTCGTTTATCTCATCAATGCGTGTTGCAAATTTATCAAGGTATCTGAAAACATCTGCCTCGAAATTAAAGTGTCTATCTTCAACACTTTCTTCAAGAATTTGTAAATACTTATAAATGTATTCCCATCCTTTGCCGTAAAAGCCTTCAAGAAAATCTTTAATAAGCTCTTCATACTCTTCATCGCTGGTGTACGGATTCCATAAAAGCTTAGCCGCAAGGTAAGAATGCATTTCGGTAAAATCTGCACCGTCGCCGTTATAATTACCTTGTTCTAATATACCTTTTGCGTGATGGTCAGCAAAAAAGCGCATATTTTTAAGCAAGGTTTTATAGTGAGGAAATGGCGCTAAATAGTGTGCAAAATTAATTCCGTAATCCCAAATATAAAGGTAATTACATATTTTATTCCAATTAACAATTTCTTCTCTGAATTTAATGTTTTCAGAACAATTTTTATCATGGGCAGAACAATTCGGGTCATCTAGCGAATGGTTAAAACAACATTCAATGGAACAAAGGCGAATAATAACATTATCACGTGGCACCGTAAGTTTGGGAGGTTTGCGGGATTGCTGATACGCTAAAGTATCTACCATAACATCGGGGAACTCTTTTTTAACCTCATCAGCAATAGCATTTACAAACCTGATTAAAGTACCCATATGGCTGTCTTCTTCAGCATCTATTTTAGCACATTCGGGACAACAACAATAATTTAAAGTATCATTCAAAGAAACCGATGTGATATGTTGCGGGTCTTCTCTAAGACGAGAAAGCACCTCTTCTGTTACTATTTTCAAAACCTCGGGGTTTGAAAGACAAGGTTGGTCATCATGTCTTTCCCCATTATAAAAAGCAAAATATTCGGGATGCTCTTCAAAATATTTTTCTTTAGGTAAAAGCGAACCAAATGTATGCACAAAACCATTGTAGGATAAGCTATCGCCCGCTCCATCTATGGTAGCAGGCACACCCGCATTAACCTTTTGCTTTAAACAAAGTGCGTAAGATTCTTTACAGGTATGATACATAGGATATCTGTATTCAAGTACAGGTTTTTCATGCCGAACAGTACCGTTAGGAATATTAATAATATCAGCCGGAACAACCCTTTCAACATCCTTTGTATACCAACGCCAGCCAATATATTTTTCTAAAAAAGTGTAAACCGCATAAATTATTGCACGTTCGTTATTTCCGCATAACTTCATATTGTTATTTTCAACTACTATTTTAAAGCTATCTGTAGTTGCAGGGTCTACACGTTCAATTTTAAGTGTTATTGAGTTTTTAGAAACCGTATTGGAAATATCGATTTTTTCACCGCAAGAAAGCTGTATATACTTTTGTAATTCTTGCGCCGCATAGTCAATAGCCGCTACATTGCCACATTTATATATAGAAAAACCCTTAATATTACAATCACCAATTTTTATATTAGAAATAGGAAATTTGCTCATTTTTAACACTCCTTTCGCTACTTGAATTTATGGTATCACAGCACCCAACTAAAGTCAAGTAAAAGCTAATTGTAAAAATACAAATGCCATGTTTTTACGGCTTTTTAAAGTGTTTTAAAATAGTAATTTCGTACATGTTTTAAAAAAACAAATTAAATAAACCATTAATACGTTTTTACATATTTTTTTACATAAAAAAATTATGTGCAAAGAAAAAATACTTGCACATAAAATTCTTAAAATCCAGATTCGTTTTTATATTTTTTACGATAATCTCTAGGAGTTAATCCAACATATTTTTTAAACACTTTTGTGAAATAATTATAATCATAAAATCCACATTTATCAGCGATTTCGCCTATTTTAAAATCCGTTTTAATCAACAATTTTTGTGATGCATCAACCCTTATTTTTCGTATATATTCTGCTATACCCATTCCGTAGGTGCGCTCACAAACGTTATAAAGTTTCACCCTGCTAATGCTCAAATCGCTGCAAATTTTATCTACATTAAGCTCTTTAAATATATTTTTCTGGATGTATTCATCCACTTTTCTGGCTACAGTATCATCATTAAAAATAATTTTTTTGTAAAGCAATAAATAAGCCGCACAAGCCTCCATTATTTTTGAAATAGATACGATTTTATCGTATGAATAATTGCGTTTTTTAAAATATAGATTTTTAATTTGAGTATAATTTAAATCAAAAGATTTTATATATGGTTCTATTTTTTTCCATGCTTCGTCTTGGTTTTCAACCTGTAAAATCTGACCAAGCATTATATATCCTGCAATTTTTTCATCTACAATAATAGGTGCTACTGCCTCAGTCAAGCCGGCATAGCATTTGTAAATGTAACGTTGTTTGCTCTTTTTAGCCATCATACAAGCGTTATAATCGCATTCGTTACACATAGCCAAAGCCCGTTTATCTTTTCTAAGCTCTCTGCAAAATCTCGAATGACGATCGGGGTAAGCCGCAACCTCCATAAATTCCTCATCAAGCACAACGATTCTAACATGTGCCAACTTATAAAAATCCGCCATCAAGGAAAGTAATTCTGCCTTATCAATCCACACAAAAATTTTCACCTCTTAAAATACGAAATTACTATTTTTTTTACTTATTTAACTATTATTATATATAAAAATTTAGTAAAATCAAGTAAAGGAGTGATTTTTTATGAGTAAAAAACAAACATTTGCTTTATATTTTGGAAACAGGGGCTTTATGCCGGCAGAATTAATTGAGGAAGCTCGTACCGATATGATCAAGGCGGTTACTGATGCCGGTTATGATTATATCGCTATGGACAAGAACGCTACTCGCTACGGCGCAGTAGAAACACGTGACGAAGGACGTCTCTATGCAGAATGGCTAAAATCACAACAAGGCAATTTTGATGGCGTTATTCTTTGTATGCCAATTTTCGTTGACGAAAACGGCGCTATTGCCGCTTTGCAAGATGCAGGTGTACCGATTTTAATGCAGGCTTATCCTGATGAAATCGG
>JAZREW010000050.1:0-2353 GCA_045661005.1 Acutalibacteraceae bacterium
GTTTTAAACACTAATTTCACTGGCGGAAATGTTCATGGCAATAAGCTTGAAAAAGGATGGGTTTGTTCTTCTGCTGAAGGCGGAACAATCACCTTTGAAATTAAAAACGTTACCAATGTTTTCCTTTTATTACAGTATAAATCCGGCAACTCAACCGGAAGTATTATTCTGAACGGAAAGACCGTTGTTAATAATGCGAAATGCGACAATTCATCTACCGGCGGATATGTTTGGATTGCTTATTTAGAGCGCTTTGATGAGCCAACTGATATTACAATAACTGTTAAGTGTGACGGCAAATTTGGATTTGCACCTATTGGCGTAACCTATTAAAACAGTTTTTCAAAACAATCGGACCTTGGACTTTTGTCCAAGGGCCTTTTTTATAACTAATTTTTTACTTAATGCTGTTTTCGTAAGACTCGATCATCTTCTTAAAAGTGTGTCCCGTAGTGCAAACATTGACAATACCGTTATCAGACGACTCATTTTCATCCGTTTTTTCGGCATTTTTAATAGATTTATGGCGTTTTCGTAAGCTTGACAAATGTTTCTCAACCGTCTCTCCCGAGAAAATCTTTACCGAAATTTCAACCGTGCCTTCTTCAATAGGGGTTACATAAATTTTGTCAATATATCTGTTTATGAATGCAGAGTCAATCATATTCTGACTTGCTTCGTTTTCGGCTTTGAGCAAAATGTTACGTATCTCTTCAATCTTCTGCTTATATTCGGCTCTTGAATTTATTTCGTACTCTATTTCCTGAATAGCCGAGTAAATTTCAGAAGATTCATCGGTAATTTGTTTGTTCATCTCAACAAAATCTCGGTCATCTATTTGCCCCGCAATATTGTACTCAAGCAGCTTTGATTTTTTCTTTGATAAGAAATCAAGTCGGTCTTTAAGCTTTTGCAGTTCACCCGATGAAGTGTCTTTTGCTAATATTTCAGCGTACATATTTGTGTATTCATCAATGATTAGCTTTGTATCCTCGGCGGTATCCTTAAATACCTCGTAAAGTACCTCTTTGATCTCTTCTTCATAAATGGTGAACGAGGGACAAGAATCAGTACCATTATTGATTTTGCCGCTACATATCCAACGGGATAACACATTGCCTTTGCGGTCTTTACTGTCCTTGCGGTAATAGAGCTTTCCGCAATGGGTGCAATACATTTTACCGGTCAACAGATTTGGATGGTTGCATAGATTTTGCCTGTTCTTAACATCACGGCTACGCCTTCTAAGAACAGCATTAGCTTTTTCCCATAATTCTTCGCTGACAATAGCGGGAACAATTTCGCCTGTTTCGTCCTTGAACATAACCCATTCCTCAGGCGGTAAAAACTTTTGCTTTTTGGTGAACATATCAATTATCTTTACCTTATTGCCTACATAATAGCCCTTGTACTTTGGCTTTGAAATGGTATTAGACATTGTACTGTGGCAGATGCGTTTACCGTTGTTGTTGCGGTAACCCTTGTTCCAGAAGATCTCCTCAATCTGCTTCATACTGTATTGGTCGGTTGAGTAAAGATCAAATAATTCACGAACCATTTCTGCCTCTTTTTCATCAATAACCAACCTTTTGTTGTCCTTACGGTAGCCAAATATACGGCTATTACCGAGGACAACATTTTTCTTTATAGCCTCTTGATGACCAAATTTAATACGTGAAGACAACTTACGTAGTTCGTCCTGTGCAATGCCTGACATAATGGTTAGTCGTAGTTCGCTATCTTCATCAAGCGTATTGATATTATCGTTCTGAAAGAATACACCTACACCGTAGGTGAGTAGGTCGCGAGTGTATTGAATACTGTCAAGCGTGTTACGGGCAAAACGGGTAATTTCCTTTGTGATAACAAGGTCAAATAACCCCGCCTTTGCATCACTAATCATATTGTGGAAGTTCTCACGCTTTTTGGTGCTCATACCCGAAAGACCTTCGTCAATATATCCCTCAACAAACTCCCAGTTAGCGTTCTTTTTAATAAAATTGCGGTAATAGGATATCTGGTTATCAAGAGAGTTTAACTGCTCGTCCTTTTCAGAAGATACACGGGCATAAAATGTAACCCGCATAGGTATTTCGTATATACTTTTAGTCCTCATTAACTGTCTGACAGAATGCACATCCATAAATTCAAATCTCCTCTCAAAATTTTCGTCAATAAAACAATTGTTGTTCATTGTCAAATTACAATACTATATTACCACAAACAAAATAAGAAATCAATATGAAAATTATTCAATAAATTTCTTGATAATATTTATATTTTGTGGTAAGATAGTAAGTAAGATAATAAGCAAGTTAGAGGTGTGAAAATGTCATATATACCGCCATATCAG
>JAZREW010000051.1:0-5481 GCA_045661005.1 Acutalibacteraceae bacterium
ATTGATAAAATTCTCTCAAAGAGAAAAAGGGAAAAAAATATCTTACGATAGAGAAGCTCAGCACAATATTGCCAAAAAGGCTTCAGAAGAGGGAATAGTTCTTTTAAAGAATGATGATGATATACTTCCTATAACACCTGAAAAACATAAAAAGGTAGTAATAATAGGTGAGTATGCACAAAATCCCGTATATTACGGCAATGGTAGTGCAAGAGTGTTCCCGGGTTCTGAAAATGTTGACAAAGCAGTTGAAGCTTTGAAGTCGGTTTACGGTGAACAGATTCAAGTTGACTACATAGAAGGTTATTTATCTAACAGAACGCCTGATGATAATATCTTTGCTTTTTGTCCTAGTTCAGATAATGAGGAAGGACGAAAAATTACAGAAGCAGATATAGTGTTAATGTTTGTGGGTAATCAATTTAAGGTTGAAACCGAAGATGCTGACCGTATGAACGCTACTCTTGACCCGTATTATTACAGCTATATTAATAGGGTACTATGTTTTAATAAAAATCTTGTTTTAATTCTTCAAACCGGTAGTGCGGTTGTTCCTCATTTGTGGGATAAACGTGCTAAAGCTATAGTTGAAATGTGGTATGGCGGTGAAGCCGGATGTTCTGCGGTTATTGATGTGTTGTGCGGAAAGGTAAATCCTTGCGGAAAATTGCCGGAGACTTTCCCTAAAAAATTAAGAACGGATATGGATTATCCGGGCGATGGTTTTAAGGTTTGTTATGATGAAAAATGGGCAGTAGGGTACAGATATTATGACCTTCATCCTGAAGAAATTGCTTTTCCGTTTGGCTTTGGATTATCATATACAAATTTCAAATATGAAAACGCAACAATTAAGGATAATATTGAGTCTTTACAAATAGATTTTGACGTTACAAATGTGGGAGAAAAAAGTGGTAAGGAAATAGCTCAAATCTACTATTCACACGAGGAAACATTCGTTAGCAATCCCAAAAAGCAGTTGATTGAGTTTTTTAAAACTAAGGAACTAGCCAAAAACGAAACCGAGCATATTTCTATTGAAATAAATAAAGAAAGCCTTGCATACTACAACATTAATCTTGAAAGGTATTTTGTAGAGCCTGGCGAATATAAATTTTTAATTGGCTCTTCTTCAAGAGATGTTAAACTTGAAATAGAATATATTCACCCTAACGAAGAAGATTTTAATTTTGAACTTGATTCTTTTACAATAGTGGGATAAATGAAAACCGTTATTTTCAGCAAATGAAAATAACGGTTTTTTATGTTAATTAGTCAATATTTTGATATTGTTTTTGGTATTGCTTTGGGGTTATATTGTGATGCTTTTTAAAGGTTTTAATGAAATAAGAACAACTTGGAAAACCGCTTGCCTGCGATATATAATCGATACTAAAACATGAATGCTTAAGCAGATTTTCGGCATGAACAAGGCGCATATTTGTAATATATTCCATAAAATTTTTGCCCGTATTCTTTTTGATTAACAAACCTAAGTAGTTAGGCGTTAAACCTACAATTTTTGCGGTTTCTTTTAATGATATATTTTCTCTGAAATGAGATTTAATATATGTTACACATTTGCAAAATGGGGTGTATGTAAGATCAATATCATCATCGAATTGCTCGATTTTGCATTTTCGCAAAATCAAAGTAACTACCTTTAGAAATCCTGCAGAAAGGAAAGGTAATTTTAATAAATCGTCTTGCGAATTACATTCTGTTTGCAACTGGTTAATATCATAAACTAAAGCATCCAGCTCATCATCTTCAAAATGGCAGATAAGTGGTTGACTGTGATTAAGAATTACATTAAGTATTTCTTCAGAAACAGCGTATTCATCAAAGTTAATGTTATATGCAGTAACCTTTTCATTTTTATCGTTTAAAGAGTGGGTGTGAAAATCTGTATAGTTAAGTAGACAAACGTCACCCCGATTATATTGATAAACTTTGTTGTTCAACTTGTGGGTAAGAGAGCCCGAAGTTATGATTTCAATCTCAAAATAGTCATGCCAATGAAAAACATTTTCAGAGATGTTGTATTCATCTATATAAGAAAATGTACTTTTAAGGATATGAAAATGCCAAGGATTTGCAAGTCTTTGAGATCGGAAAAGGAATAAATTTTCATTCATAATACAACCTTCTCTCTAAAATAATTCAAAATGTGTATCCCTAATCATTATACAATATAAGTCTTTAAAATGCAATATAAAAAGAGTTGGTTTCTATGGTAAAAAACATGTAAAAAAATAGCAGAAATGGTAACTTGTTGTTGTAAATAGTTGTTTTGATATATTTTTATAATGTTTTATGGCATTAGCCGTAATTGACATGAAAAAGTTGTTATTTTATAATTAATATGTATAAAGATATTAAAAGGCGTAATAATGTTTGGATAAAATTAACAACAAAAAAAGTATTATTTTTTTAAGTGTTTTTAAAAAATCGTTGTTTTTTTGCTTTTTATTTCAAGGGCGAAAGGAGATGGCCAAAATCGCTAAAACGGACATTGTAAGCACGGTAAATAAATTGTCAGAAGAATTGAAAAAATATATTCTTCAAACCGAAAATAAAGTAGAATTTTCAGGTAAAGCTTATTATTTTTCTGAAAATGGTGATGACTCTAACGATGGTTTATCATCCGATACACCGATGAAGTCGTTGGATAAGATAAATGATATTGAATTTAGTGAAGGCGATGCTGTTTTACTTGAGAGAGGCTCTCTGTTCAGAGGCGGTATAGAACTTAATAAAGATAAAATGGTGCTTTCTTCTTATGGCTCGGGCGAAAAGCCAAAGATATATGGTTCTTTAAGAAACTATAACAGCATTTGCGATTGGAAAAAAACCGATGTAGCTGACGTTTACTGTTGTAGCGATACTTTTGATTCAGACGTTGGTAACATTGTTTTTAATAACGGTGAGGCCTACGCCTTAAAACAACTGATTGGTAATTTTGGTTTTGAAGGTAACATTGAAGAATTGAAAGATGATTTAATGATGTATCATTGCGAGCAAGACCAAAAGTTATATTTGTGCAGTAAATTTGGTAACCCTGCTGAGCGCTTTGAATCGATAGAAATTTGTATTTTAGGTTCTAAAATATCAATTAAAGCAGATGGTGTGACGGTAGATAATATTTGTTTTAAGTATTTTGGCGGTCATGCAGTTTGCGGTGCCGAGCGTAAAGATATAACTGTTAGTAATTGTGAATTTGGTTGGATTGGCGGTAGCGTACAGTTTTTTAATGAGGAAGCCAATGCTTATGTGCGTTTTGGAAACGCTATTGAAATTTATGCCGATGTTGAAAACTTTACTGCGTGTTACAACTATATTTACCAAGTGTATGATGCTGGCATAACACATCAATTTTTTCACGATGTAAAACGCAAAATGGATATGATTAATTGCAATTATCATCATAATCTTATTGAGTATTGTTCGTATTCTATTGAATATGCACTTCAGCATCAGTCTACCGAAGAAGATTATGCAATGAAAGATATAAACATTTCGGATAACATTATGCGATATTCAGGATTTGGTTTTGGTAATCAACGACCTGATTATGCAAATCCGGCACATATAAAATCATGGGAACTTGAGAACAGAGCGGTTAATTTCCAAATTAAGAATAATATTTTTCAAGGCGGAAAATACAGGCTTGTTCATATAGCAAGTGCCGAAAAACAATGGTTGCCGAAATGCAGTGGCAATACATACATTCAAAATCATGGTGGAGATTTAGGTAGATGCGGTCTTCTTCCTGCTCGGACTTACCGCTACTCTGAGATGGAAGAATTCCTTAAATTCGAAAAAAATTCCACCTGTTATATAGTCTAACGCAAAAATCAATTTATAGAAAGAGGTTTGAAAAATGAAAAAGTTATTAGCAATTCTCCTTTCAATAGCAGTTATTTTTTCAGCTATTGGCGTATCATTTATTGCTTCTGCTGATACAGTAATTACATATTATGTATCAGAAAACGGTAGCGATAGTAATGATGGTCTTTCACAAGCTTCACCTTTAAAGACAATTGGTGCTGTGAATGAACTCGATTTAGAATCAGGTGCAAAGGTTTTATTTGAATGTGGCAGTATTTGGAGAGGCGAGACCTTAGTTTGTCAAGACGGCGTGTATTACGGTGCTTATGGCAACGGTGCTCAACCTGCATTTTACGGTTCTTATGAAAACTACGCTCGTGAAGAATATTGGGAACCAACTTCTACAGAGCATGTTTACAAAACCACATTTGCATTGTCGGATGATATCGGTGCTATGGTTATTGACAATGGTCAGTTAATAGCTGTTAGATACACTGCAATGCAATCAGTATCTTATCTTTATGGTTCGGGTATGTTTATTTACAATACAACAGATAAACATATTTATGTACGTTGCACACAAGGCAATCCCGGTGCGGTATTTAATGATATTGAATTCATCGAGCAAGAAATTTTGATTGATGGTAACGGTGCTGACGATATTACCGTTGAAGATATCACATTAAAGTATGGTAACTACGGTTATCGTTCTGTTGAATCACAAGATAATGTAACCTTAAGAAACTTAAACATTTCTTATATTGGCGGTAAATATAATTCAGACGATACTGTTCGTGGCGGTAACGGTATTGAGTTCTATGGTAAGGATATTAAAAACATTTTGGTTGATAATTGTGTTGTAACTCAGTGTTATGATACCGCATTCACTTGCCAGATGAGTGACGGAACAATTGAAAATGTAAAGCCGGACAATATGTATACCACATTTGAAAATGTTACTGTTCAAAATTGTGATTTTTCATATTGTTATTGGACAGTAGAATTATGGCATTCACCCAAAACTACAGAAGCAGGTGAGGTTCTTACTTTCGCCACAATTTCTAATGTAAACTTTATTAACAACAGATTTGCTTATGCCGGTTACGGATTCGGTGGCGGTGCACATTATCCTAACATCACCAACCAGGGTCTCAGATTCCACAATGAAGAAACCCATTCTTCAACATTCGTTAACAATTTCCAATTCAAGGGTAACTATCTTGCTACTGATGTAAACTTTACAAATAATACTTTCTGCGATGCCAGAGATTATTTGTTCTACAGCAGTTACGATATGAACTTTAGCGGTAATACTTTTGTATTAGGCGATACAACTAAAATTGGTAAGCTCGGCGAAGAAGAAACCAATAAATCTTTAGCAAATGAAGAAAATGTAAAGGCAATTGATGCTACAGCGAAAATCAAATATGCTGATAAAATTTCAACGTCTGCTTCACTTTTTGCTTACAATGTAATGGAAAATGCAGGTTTTGAAGAAGCTTACGGTGAAAAGAACGAGTATGTAACAAACGGTAACTTTAGCAATGGTATGACCGGTTGGTCCGGTAACTATTCTAGCGGTCATTCAGTTAATGCAGACGGAATTTATGTAAAACCTGTATATTCGGATGTGCTTTTCCAAAGCATTAC
>JAZREW010000052.1:0-3574 GCA_045661005.1 Acutalibacteraceae bacterium
AGATCTTAATGAATTGGAGCAAACCAATTCAGCAAATTTATCACTTGTATGTGCCGGTGATTTTTTCTCGGGTTTCATTTCCCATATCTTAACAGGTATATCTCGTTTTATAAGCTGATATGCAGCTTCACATCCTGCAAGCCCGGCACCGATAACATTAACGGGTTTTGTCATTATAAATTACTTTCTTTTTTTGTTGTTGGTAACACAATCGGGATTACCGCAACGCTTTGTTTTCTTACCGATCTGCACCATAAAACTGCCGCATTCGCTGCATTTTTCATCAATAGGCATATTCCATGATACAAAATCACATTCGGGATAATTAGAACAACCGTAAAATTTCTTTCCCTTTTTAGAAACACGCTTTAAAAGCTTTCCTGAACATTTAGGGCACGGTTGAGTAACTTCATCCTCCGGAACAGGTTTTGTATTTTTACATTGCGGATAGTTAGGGCAAGCCAAGAATTTACCAAAACGGCTTGACTTTACAACCATTTTACTGCCGCATTTTTCACAAATAACGTCGGTTTCAACATCCGGCACCTTTACACGTTTTCCATCTAAAGATTGTTCAGCCTTTGAATAGTGCTTATCAAAATCGCTGTAGAACTTTTCAATGGTAGTATTCCAATCTAATTCACCGGCGCCGATTTTATCAAGCTGTTCTTCAAGACCAGCTGTAAATTTAACATCAAAAATACGTTTAAAATATTCAACCATAAGGTCAACTACAACCATACCAAGACTAGTAGGTTTTAGCGATTTCTTATCTCGTTCAATATAATCACGATTTAAAATATTAGAAAGAATCGGAGCATAGGTAGATGGTCTGCCGATGCCATTTTCATCCAAAGCCTTAATAAGAGTAGGCTCTGTATAGCGTGCGGGCGGTTGAGTGAAATGTTGATTAGGCAACAATTCTTTAAGTTTTAGAACATCACCCTCATTCATTTCAGGCAGCGAAACCTCGTTTTCATCCTCTTCGTCTTTACCCTCAACATACAAAACAGTAAAACCGTCAAATCGAACAGAATATCCGCTGGCTTTAAACAAATAGTCACCTGCGGTTATACCAACATTAACAGTATCTTGAATACAAGGAGCCATTAAAGAAGCTACAAAGCGTTCCCAAATAAGCTTGTATAACTTATACTGCTCGGGTGATAAAGAGTCCTTAATATCTTCAGGAGCAAAATTTACATTTGTGGGTCTGATAGCCTCGTGAGCGTCCTGTGCACCGTTTTTGCTCTTAAAATATCTAGGTGTAGCAGGTAAATACTTACTTCCAAAACGACCTGTAATGTAATTATTTGCGGACGCACGTGCTTCTTCTGATATACGCAAAGAGTCAGTACGCATATAAGTTATAAGACCGGTTACACCCGAACCCAAAATTTCAATGCCTTCGTACAACTGCTGTGCTATACGCATTGTTCTTTGACCTGTAAAGCCTAATTTACGAGCAGCTTCTTGTTGTAAGGTAGAAGTTATAAATGGTGGTGCAGGTTGACGGCTACGCTTACCCTTTTTAACTTCAGACACGGTATAAACTGCATCATTTAAAGCTTCAACAATAGCGTTTGCCTGCTCGGCATTCTCAATCTTTTCAATTTTTTCACCGTTTTTGTTACCGAAAAGCTTTGCAGTAAAGTTTTTTCTGTTCGCCAAAAGCCTAGCTTCAATAGACCAAAATTCTTCTGGAACAAATTTTTCGATTTCACGTTCACGTTCAACAATTAGTCGCAAAGCAACTGTTTGTACACGACCGGCAGAAAGACCGCTTTTAACCTTTTTCCAAAGAAAAGGACTAAGCTTGTAACCTACTATTCTATCAAGCAAACGACGTGCCTGTTGTGCATCTACTAAATCAAGATTAATCTTTCTTGGTTTTTGAATACCTGCGGTTACACCTGATTTTGTAATTTCATTAAATGTAACACGGTTAGCCTCGTTAATATCAAGTGCTAAAATCTGTGCCAAATGCCAAGAAATAGCCTCACCCTCTCTATCAGGGTCAGTTGCAAGATAAACACCGTCACAACTTGCGGCGGCTTGTTGCAAGGATTTAATTACATCCTTTTTATCAGGCATATTCATATATTGTGGCTTAAAGCCGTTTTCTATATCAATTCCCAGCTTTGACTTTGGTAAATCACGTATATGACCAACTGAAGCCATAACGGTATAATCATTGCCAAGATATTTTTTTATAGGTTTCACCTTAGAAGGAGACTCAACAATTAAAAGCTTAGACATTTTTATCCTCCATTACAAAATTAAATCAGCATTTTTCATATTGTCCACCAGGAATAGCTTTAATTAAAAATTCCATCTCTAGCTCTGTTAAAGCAGATAGAATTCGTTCGCCGCTTAAACCTGTGCCCGAAATTTCTTCGGGTATAAATTTTTGCTTATCTAAACAATTATATACTATTTTTGCATCTTTTGAAAGAGTTTCATTAAAAATTTTTTCAGATTTTTCATTTTTAGTAATATTTTTCTCTATTTTAGGGCTTAAAATCTGTTTATCATAAGCTCTTTCAATATTGATTTTGTCAGAAAATCGCAAAATATATTCATTAAAAATATCTGAAACATCAAGCAAAGGTTTTGCGCCGTCTCTTAACAAAGAATTAGAACCGCTATATTCTTTTTCTTCAACCGAACGTGGAATCACAAAAACATCTCTACCCTGTTCATTGGCGTGCCGTGCCGTAATTAAAGCACCGCTTTTAGCACCTGCTTCCACTACAACAGTACCTAAGGACAAAGCCGAAATTATACGATTTCTAATAGGAAAAGTATATCTTGTAGCATTAACAGATGGTGGAAATTCGCTTAAAACGCAACCCTTATTTTGCACTGCAATTCGTAATTGCTCGTTTTCTGCCAAATAATTACTATTTAATCCGCAACCCATTACCACGACAGTAGTACCGTCTGCCTTTAAAGCACCGGCATGAGCATAAGTGTCACAACCCAAGGCACCGCCGCTAACAACAATAAAACCTGAACGAGCAAGTCTGTACGATAATGAATAAGCCGCTTTCTTGCCAAATTCGCTCACCTTGCGAGTGCCAACTATCGCAATACTAGGTGTTGAATCAAAATCTGGCATTTTACCTTTTACGTACAATAACAAGGGCGGATTTTCAATAACCGACAAACAATACGGATAATTTTCATCACCTAAAACAACTATTTGAATATTGCTATTTTTACATTCAGTGATTATATCAATCGAATTTTTTAAATCCTTATTCAATAGATTATTCAATTCTTTCGATGAAAACAAGCCACATTCTTTAAGCTTTACAGCATCGGAATTATAAATATTTTCAGCAGTGCTAAAAAGCTCTATCGCTTTAAGCGCTTTTGCACTACCAAAACCTAAAGCATTTTGTAACCAAATAGAATATTTCATTATTTCATCATTTCCCATATTGCAATTGCCGCCGCAACAGAAGCATTAAGCGATTCTGCATTACCGGCCATTGGTATAGTTATAAGCTTATCAGAAACATTTTTAGTATCATCAGTTATACCGTTAGCTTCATTACCAATAATAACT
>JAZREW010000053.1:0-2838 GCA_045661005.1 Acutalibacteraceae bacterium
CGCCTCTAAGGCTTCGTCAGTAATTTTAACCTTATGGTGTGCTTCGTACTTATCCTTTAACCCCTTTAAAATAAGATACGCATCGTCGTTAGACGGTTCAGCCACAGTGACAGGCTGAAAACGACGTTCTAAAGCTGAATCTTTTTCAATGTTTTTACGGTATTCTGAAATAGTAGTGGCACCAATAAGCTGAAATTCGCCACGTGCCAAGGCGGGTTTTAAAATGTTAGCCGCATCTGTAGCGCCCTCAGCAGAACCGGCACCTACAAGAGTGTGAACCTCATCAATAAATAATATTATTTCGTTTGATTTAGTAACCTCATCTATTATCGCCTTTATTCTTTCTTCAAAATCGCCACGGTATTTTGTACCCGCAACCATACCCGTTAGGTTTAAGGTGAAAATTCGTTTATTTTGTAAAATATCAGGTACGGTTCCCTCTACTATTTTTTGAGCAAGACCTTCTGCAACTGCAGTTTTACCAACACCCGGTTCGCCAATAAGGCAAGGGTTATTCTTAGTACGACGGCATAGTATTTGTATTACTCGCTCAATTTCTTTTTCTCTGCCAATAACAGGGTCAAGATTGCCTTTCTTGGCTTCTGCAGTAAGGTCTGTACCATACTTTAAAAGTGTATCTACCTTTTTATCGCTATCAACATTTGCATTTTCAGCTTTCGGTACATCATTAGGATTTATACCCGAAGCAGATAATGCATCACCCGTAACAGTTGCAATATCTACACCAATACTGTTTAAAAAACGTATTGCATAATTATCGCCCTCACTTAAAATACCAATAAGCAAATGCTCTGTACCAACATATTTTTTACCCATGTTACCACAACCACGCATAGCAGTATCTATAACACGTTTTGCTCTTGGTGTAAAATAGTCAGGCGAAAGCTTTGTCGCTGTGCCATATCCTATATCCTTGCGAATAAGCTCTTCTATCTTTTCGGCAGTAACACCGTTTTTGTTAAGCACAGCAGCCGCTACACCGCTACCAATACTTAACAAACCTAACAAAAGATGCTCGCTACCCACATAAGTGTGACCTAATCTTTCGGCACAGCTTATTGCTTTATTCAAAGCCTCGTTTGCTTTTGAAGTAAAACCATCAAAATTATATTTCATATTTAAAGCCTCCTAAATCAGCTTTGCCGAACTTTTAAATTAACCTAAAACCTCAAGTTCCTTTCTTATTTCTGTAGCTCGGCAAATATCTCGTTCGTATGGTTGCATTTCACCGTATTTTTTTATCAGCATATGTGGTTGATTTTCAATTAAAAGCTTAATGGGATTAACCACCTTAGGAAGTATGCCCATTTCCATACCAAGCTTAATCATTGAAAGCAAATTCATCATTTCACTTCCACAAAGACTTCTACAGTATTTTAAAGTACCTAACGCTCTGTATACTGCATCCTCAATGCCTAGTTTATCCAAATTCTGCCTTGCGGATTGTTCTTTTTCTATTAATTGAGTTGCTATGATTTTCAAGTTGTCAATAGCATTATTTTCGCTTATACCAAGCGTAATTTGGTTTGATATTTGATACATTGAAGCAACCGAATTAGAGCCTTCGCCGTACATTCCTCTAACGGTAAAGCCTATTTTACCAACATTTGCGCTTAATGTTGCAATCTCACCGTTAGACTCGCAAACCGGTAAATGAAGCATAAGTGAAGCTCTGAGTCCTGTGCCTAAATTTGTAGGACATTCGGTTAAAAATCCCAGTTGCTCATCAAAGGCAAAATGCAAATTATCACAAAGCAATGTGTCAAGCTGTTCGGCAATATCATAAGCCTTTTCAAGCTGAAAACCGCCTAAAATCACCTGTATTCTTATATGGTCCTCTTCACCAATCATGATGCTTATACTTTCATCATCCGATAAAATTATAGCCTTGTTGCGTGAAGTTTGAGCAAATTCGGGACTTATGACATGTCTTTCAACCATTGCTTTTATTTCATTCTCAGGCACAACCGACATATCAATATATTTAAGGCTTTTAGCAAATGGTGTATTGCTTTCGCAAATTGCATTTTTAACCTTTAGCTTCAATTCTTCTAACTGAGAAGCATTCATTCTTGAGGGGAAAGCCATTCCGCTTAAATTTCTGGCAAGTCTAATTCTCGTACTTACCACAACATCCTCTTTAGGTGCTGTTTCAGAATACCAACTACCCATTAAGTTCACCCTCCATTTTCTTTATTTTATCACGCACAACTGCCGCCTGTTCGTACTTTTCTTCACTAACAAGGCGGTTAAGCTCTGCTCGTAAAGACTCTATAGTGTCTTCCATAGGTTTAACAATCAAAGGCGCTCTGTTTGGAATTTTACCCGAATGCTTTATACTGCCATGAATTCTTTTCAGATAAGGCAGCAATTCGCTATTGAAGGTTTTGTAGCATTCAGCGCAACCCATTTTTCCGGTTTCTGCAATATCAGAAAATTTCGCACCACAAACAGGACATTTTACCGCCTCGGATGCTATGCGTGTACCGGTAATTTCACCAAGCATAGAAGCCAGCATTCCCGCAAAAGAATTATGCGATAAACCGGTATATCCCTCATTAGCGGCACAGTAGCCACACAAATTCTGTTCTCGTACAACACCATTTACAACAGTTCGTATATGGGTTGTTGCTATATTTTTTCCACATTTTTCACACAACATAAAAATCACCGTTTACTTTAATTTAAATTAGTGTTAGTAGCATCTGCTTTAAAATAGATGCTCTTAAAATATCTTTTAACTGAGGCGGTACGTTTTGCATTACTGTATTTGAAACAGCCGATAGCATTAGCCTTGCCTCTTGATGAGATATAATA
>JAZREW010000054.1:0-41549 GCA_045661005.1 Acutalibacteraceae bacterium
CTTGATGTATTCCGCTCCAACAGCAACATCTACGCCCAGCTTATCGACGATGTAAACGGAGTTACTCTCGCAGCTGCTTCTTCAAACGAAAAAGATTTCGATTTGAATGGCGGTAACAAAGAGGGTGCCCGCAAGGTTGGACAGTTAATTGCTAAGCGTGCCGCTGAAAAGGGCATCACCGAGGTTGTATTCGACCGCGGCGGATACATTTATCACGGCCGCGTTATGGAGCTTGCCGAACGTGCCCGTGAGGGCGGCCTCAAGTTCTAAAAGGGGAGGAATACTTTTGGCTACAAATATTGACGCATCAACATTAGATTTAAAAGAAAAAGTAGTAGCTATAAACCGCGTTTCTAAAACCGTTAAGGGCGGACGTATTATGAAGTTTTCCGCTTTAGTTGTTGTAGGAGACGGCAATGGTATTGTAGGCTACGGTATGGGTAAAGCCGGCGAAGTTCCGGATGCTATCCGTAAGGGTATTGAAGATGCTAAGAAGAATCTTATTAAGATTTCTCTTAAGGGCACCACAATCCCTCATGAAACTATCGGCGAATTCGGCGCAGGCCGCGTTCTTCTTAAGCCCGCTGCTCCCGGTACCGGCGTTATCGCTGGCGGCGCAGTACGTGCAGTTGTAGAAACCGCTGGTATTTCAGATATTCGTGCAAAGGCTTTACGTTCAAATAATCCTTGCAATGTAGTACGTGCTACCGTTGCCGGTTTAGCATCACTACGTAGCGCTGACGAAGTTGCTGCTATTCGTGGCAAGTCAGTTAAGGAAATTGTAGGTTAAGGAGGAGCAGCATTATGGCAACAAAGAAGGCTGCTGGCCTTAAGGTAAAGCTCGTTAAGAGCACAATCGGTTCTAAAAAGGACCAAATCGCAACTGCTAACGCACTCGGTCTATACAAGGTTGGCGATGAAAGAATTCAGCCAGACAATGCACAGACCAGAGGAAAAATCAACAAGGTAAGCCACCTCGTTGAAGTTACGGAAGTAAAGGCGTAATTATTATGTTGCTTTGTAGCGACAATGCGGAAAAATCCGCGTATCAAGCAAGGAGGTGCGAACAATGAAAATGCATGAATTAGCTCCGGCTATAGGCTCCACTAAGGAGGCTAAGCGCATAGGCAGAGGCCACGGCTCAGGCAACGGTAAAACCGCTGGTAAGGGTCACAAGGGTCAACATGCCCGTGCAGGTCATGGAATGAGACCCGGCTTTGAAGGTGGTCAGATGCCATTGCAAAGACGTGTTCCAAAACGTGGCTTTAACAATATTTTTGCTGAGGAATGGGCTGCTATTAATGTTTCCGCTTTAGAAGTGTTCGAGGACGGTACAGTTATAGACGCTGCAGCTTTGGCAGAAAAAGGAATAATCAAAAAAGCAAACCTTCCAATTAAGGTTTTAGGTAACGGAAATCTTACAAAGAAGCTTACTGTTAAGCTCAATGCTTATTCAGCTTCCGCAGCTGAAAAGATTAATGCTGCTGGCGGAAAGGCTGAGGTGATCTAATAATGTTTGAAACTATTAGAAATGCCTGGAAGATTAAAGAAATTCGTAATAAGATTCTTTTTACAATTTTCATTATAATCATTTTCCGTATAGGTTCGGTTATTCCGGTTCCTTACATCGATGTAGCAGCTTTAAAGTCTGCTAACGAGACAGGAGCAACAAACGAATTTTTCAGCTATCTTTCAATACTCACAGGTGGTGGCCTTGAGTATGGTGCTATCTTCGCAATGTCGGTTACCCCGTACATTAACTCTTCAATTATAGTACAGCTTCTCTGTGTTGCAATTCCTGCACTTGAGAGACTTTCTAAAGAAGGCGAAGAAGGCCAGAAGAAGTTAGCTCAAATCACACGTTATGCAACTGTTATATTGGCTCTTATCCAAGGTATTGCGTTCTTCTTCTACTTGAAGAACGGCGGCGGTCAGGTAAACTCTTACCTCAGCGTTACCGGCGGTGCTACTGTTTTTGCAGCATTTGTTATTGTGCTTGCATTTACAGCAGGTTCAGCTCTTGTAATGTGGCTCGGTGAGCAGATTGACGGCAAGGGTATAGGCAATGGTATTTCAATGTTGCTTTTCGCAGGTATCTTATCACGTGGTCCACAGGCATTCAATGCACTTGTGGCATACTGGGAACTCAACAAGATTGCAGTAGTAGCTATAGTTCTTATTTTCTTAGTAATTATAGCTTTCATCGTGTGGATGACCCATGCAGAAAGAAGAATACCTGTACAGTACGCTAAGCGTGTTGTAGGTAACAAAATGTACGGCGGTCAGAATACACATATTCCGATTAAGGTTAATATGTCCGGTGTAATGCCTATCATCTTCGCTTCATCAATTTTGATGTTGCCAACAATGATTTTAGGCTTCATGAAGAACACTCAGACCTCAATGTACAAGTTCCTTTCACTATTTAGTGTTCAGGGTGTTTTCTACGCAGTTATCTATTTCATTTTGATTATCGGTTTTGCATATTTCTATGCTACAATCCAGTTTAATCCTATTGAAATGTCAAATAATTTGCGTAAAAACGGTGGTGCAGTTCCCGGTATTCGTCCCGGTAAGCCCACATCTGATTTTATTTCCAAAATTTTGTCAAGAATAACTCTGATGGGTGCTATATTCCTCAGCGTTATCGCAATTCTTCCTATAATCATCGGTTCTGTTGGTGGAATCAACATTTCACTCGGCGGTACTTCTGTATTGATTATGGTTGGTGTTGCACTTGATACAGTACGTAATCTTGAGTCTCAGATGATGATGCGTCATTATAAGGGATTCCTTGATTAATAGCGGGGTATTAATATGAAACTCATTTTATTAGGGGCTCCGGGTGCCGGCAAAGGTACTCAAGCTGAAATAATTTCTGAGAAGTATAATATACCAACCATTTCAACCGGCAACATTATACGTGCTGCACTTAAAAACGGTACTGAAATGGGTTTAAAAGCTAAAGCTTATATTGATGCGGGAAATCTTGTTCCTGATGATGTTGTAATTGGCATTATCAAAGAACGCTTGGCTGAGAGTGACTGTGCAAACGGTTATATTCTTGATGGATTTCCTCGCACAATTCCGCAGGCAGAAGCTCTTGACAATTTAGGCTTTGCAATTGATGCAGCACTTTCTATTGAGGTTGCTGATGAAGAAATAGTAAAGCGTATGTCAGGTAGACGTGTCTGTGAAAAATGCGGTGCTAGCTATCATACAGAGTTTAAAAAGCCCGAAAAGGAAGGCGTATGTAACCTTTGTGGCGCAGCTTTGGTTATCCGTAAGGATGATGAGGCTGAAACTGTTAAGAATAGACTTAATGTTTATCACGAACAGACCGAACCGCTTAAGGATTACTACAAAGCCTGCGGTAAATTGCTTTGTGTAGAGGGTCAGGATAAGGTAGAGGATACAACTCGTCTTGTTCTTGCCGCATTGGAGAATTAATTATGATAGTGCTTAAAACCGGTCGTGAGCTTAAAATTATGAAAGAAGCTTGCAGAATATCGGCCGGAGCATTACAAACAGCAGGCAAGGCGGTTGAGCCGGGTGTAACCACAGCAGAGCTTGATAAGCTGGCTGAGGATTACATTCGTAGCCAAGGCGGAGAGCCTAACTTTAAAAATTATGAAGGCTATCCTGCCACCGCCTGTATATCTATAAACAACGAAGTAATTCACGGCATTCCAACTGCAAAGCGTGTGCTTAAGTCAGGTGATATAGTAAGTATAGATCTTGGCGCTAAGTTTCAAGGTTATCACGGTGATAATGCTGCTACTTTCGCTTGTGGCGATGTTTCCGCCGAGGCGAAGCGGCTGATGAAAACTACCGAAGAAAGTCTTTACGAAGGCATCAGAGCGGCAGTTTCGGGCGGCAGAATTGGTGATATTGGTCACGCAGTGCAGTCTTATGTCGAAGCAAAGGGGTACTCAGTGGTTAAAAAATTTGTTGGCCACGGTATTGGTACTCATTTGCATGAAGCTCCTGAGGTTCCGAATTACGGAACTAAAGGCAGGGGAATCCGATTAATGCCCGGTATGACACTTGCGATAGAACCGATGATAAATGCGGGTAAATCTGACGTAAAGGTCTTGTCGGACGGATGGACTGTTTTGACCGTTGACGGATCCCTTTCGGCTCATTTTGAGCATACGGTTGTAATAACAGCTGACGGTCCTAAAATTATGACTCTGGTCTAATAAGATGGGGTGTTGTATGTTAGGGCGGATAGTGTGTTCAAAATCGGGACGGGATAAAGGGTACTTTATGGTTGTAGTACAAGAGGATGAAAAATTTCTTTACGTTTGTGACGGCAAAGAAAGACCACTTGAAAGACCAAAAAGAAAAAATAAAAAGCATTTATGCTTTACAAATACCGTACTCGGTGTTGACAGTTATAAAACCAACAAATCACTGAAAAAAGCACTTGCGGTTTACAGAGATTCCGCGGAAAAAAGGGAGGAACCGAAATGTCTAAAGAAGACATGATTGAGCTTGAAGGCGTCGTTGTTGAGGCTATGCCTAACGCAATGTTCAAGGTAGAAATTCAAGGTGGACATCAAATCTTGGCACATATTTCCGGCAAATTGCGTATGAATTTTATACGCATACTACCTGGTGATAAGGTAACAGTTGAGATGTCACCGTACGATTTATCTAAAGGACGCATTACATGGCGTTCTAAGTAATGTAATTTAACTTACATTTGAAAATTTCAAGGAGGTATAATCCGAATGAAAGTCAGACCTTCTGTTAAAAAGATTTGCGAAAAATGCAAAATTATCAAGCGCAAGGGCAAAATCATGGTTATCTGTGAGAACCCTAAGCACAAACAACGTCAGGGTTAATTGCGCTTAATAGGCTTAATGTAATTCATAAGCCCAAATTAAAATGGAGGTGCTTTGATTAATGGCACGTATTGCTGGTGTTGACCTTCCTAATGATAAGCGAGTTGAAATAGGACTTACTTATATATTCGGAATTGGTCTTACTACATCGAAAAAAATCCTTGCTGATTTAGGTATCAATCCTGATATCAGATGTAAGGACTTAAGCGAAGAAGATATTTCAAAATTGCGTGAATACATCGACCATAACCTTCAGGTTGAAGGTGACCGTCGCCGTACAATCGCATTTGATATCAAAAGACTTATCGAAATCGGAAGCTATCGTGGATTGCGTCATCGCAAGAACTTACCTGTAAGAGGTCAACGTTCTAAGACTAACGCACGTACACGTAAAGGTCCTAAGAAGACTATAGCTAACAAGAAGAAATAAGTAGGAGGAAGATAATATGGCTACTGCTAAAAAGGCGACTGCTTCTCGCCGCCGCCGTGAAAAGAAAAACATTGAACGTGGCGCTGCCCATATCCAGTCTACCTTCAACAATACCATCGTAACAATCACTGATACACAGGGTAATGCTCTTTCATGGGCTTCAGCCGGTGAATTAGGATTCAGAGGCTCTAGAAAGTCTACTCCTTTCGCAGCACAGAGTGCAGCTGAAACTGCAGCTAAGGCTGCTATGGAGCACGGTCTTAAGAGTGTTGAAGTATTCGTAAAGGGACCCGGCGCTGGTCGTGAAGCTGCTATTCGTGCTTTACAAACTGCTGGTCTTGAGGTTAGCATGATTAAAGATGTTACCCCAATTCCTCACAATGGCTGCCGTCCTCCCAAGAGAAGACGCGTTTAATTATTTAAAACTTTTTGCAAAACAATTTGCATAAAAAATTTGGAGGTGCAAAAGATGGCAAGATATACCGGTGCAGTTTGCAGACTTTGCCGCCGTGAGGGAAAGAAGCTTTTCCTTAAGGGTGAGCGCTGCTATTCTGAAAAGTGTTCCGTAGGAATCAGGGGCTATGCTCCCGGTCAGCACGGACAGGGTAGAAAGAAGTCATCTGAATACGGCTTGCAGCTTCGTGCTAAGCAGACCGCAAGACGTTTCTATGGCGTTCAGGAAAATCAGTTCCATCATTATTTTGAGATTGCTGAAAGAAAGCAAGGTATCACAGGTGATAACTTACTCAGAATTCTTGAAAGCCGTCTCGATAATGTAGTTTACAGAGTAGGCTTTGCTTCTTCTCGTGCAGAAGCAAGACAGCTCGTAGGTCATGGTCACTTTGAAGTAAACGGTAAGCGTGTAGATATCGCTTCTTACCTTCTCAAAGCAGGCGATGTTGTATCTATCTGTGAAAAGGCTCGTGGCCTTGACAAGATTAAGGCTGTAGTTGAAGCTAACAGCGCAAGACCTGTTCCACAGTGGATAGATCTTGACCGTGAAGCACTCTCAGCAAAGGTTATCAATCTACCTAACAGAGATCAGATTGAAGCTCCTGTTGAAGAGCAGCTCATCGTCGAATTCTACTCTAAGTAATTAGGGTTTAGTATAACGCTTTCCGTACCAAGCGTTAAATTTAAAATTTATTGTACGGAGAAACGGAGCTTTTAAATGATAGAAATTGAAAAGCCCAGAATAGACACTGTCGAAATGAATAGTGATGGTTCTTATGGCAAATTTGTTATGGAACCATTAGAGCGTGGCTATGCTACAACTCTTGGAAACAGTATGAGAAGAGTTCTTCTTTCAATACTTCCCGGTGTAGCAGTTACCTCAGTTAAAATTGACGGTGTTCTGCATGAGTTTTCCACCATTCCCGGCGTAAAAGAAGATGTTACAGAAATCATTCTTAATATTAAGGGTTTGATTGCTAAGCTCCATGCTGATACGGCAAAGAAAATTTATATTGAAGCTGAAGGCCCATGCGTGGTTACAGCAGCTTCTATAAAGGCTGATTCAGAGGTTGAAATTCTTAATCCCGATATGTACATTGCTACCCTTTCTGCAGGTGCAACTCTTAATATGGAGATGACACTTGACCGTGGTAGAGGTTACGTTCCGGCTGACCAGAATAAACCCTCACAAAGTGTAATCGGCGTAATTCCGGTTGACTCTATTTATACACCGGTGCTTAAGGCTAACTTCTCTGTTGACAATACCCGTGTTGGTAATGTAACCGATAAGGGTAAGCTCACACTCGAGGTTTGGACAGATGGTTCATTAAAGGCAAACGAGGCAATCTCTATGTCTGCTAAGGTTTTAATTGAACACTTAGAATTGTTCCTTGATCTTACCGAGGGCGTAAGTGAAGTTGAAAGCATTATGGCTGAAAAGAGCGACAATGAAAAGGAAAAGGTTCTTGATCTTACAATCGATGAGCTTGACTTGTCTGTACGTAGCTTCAACTGCTTGAAGCGCGCCGGAATTAATACAGTTGAGGATCTTATCGGTAAATCTGAAGAAGATATGATGAAGGTAAGAAACTTGGGCCGCAAGTCTCTTGAAGAGGTTATTGCAAAGCTTAATTCCTTTGGCTTTACCCTCAAAAAGAATGACGATTAATAACGATTGAAGAAGAGTTTTAAAACTTTTAACAATCAATAATCATTATCACTGTTTAAGGAGTGAATAGAAATGCCAGGTACCCGTAAACTCGGAAGAACCAGCGATCACAGAACTGCTATGCTTAGAGCAATGGTTACTTTCTTGCTCGAAAATGGCAAGATCGAAACTACTGTAACTCGTGCAAAAGAGGTTAGAGCAGTAGCAGAAAAGTATATTACACTCGCTAAGAATAATACTTTAGCAAGCAAGCGTCAGGCTTTAGCATTCATCACTAAAGAGGATGTTGTTGCAAAGCTTTACAACGAAATTGCTCCTAAGTATATGGAAGTAAACGGCGGTTATTGCCGTATTACTAAGATCGGCCCTCGTCGTGGCGATGCTGCAGAGATGGCTATTATCGAGTTAATATAAGTAATTAAATTACGTTTAGTCCTCACATTGGCACAGCGGTCCTTTAAAGGAAAAGTAAATAAGTGCTTTAAGCGCTGATAATGTGTGTACTAAACCGCAAATGTAAAATATTACATTTTAAAATAACCCTCGTGTAAGTATTACTTATGCGAGGGTTTGTTTTTTACTTTTTAAAATTGCTTTTTAAAAGTAAATGTATTATAATGTTTTAGAAGTTGAATTTTACGAAAGGCAATAATATGTTTTCTTTTTTGTTAGTAATAATATATTTATCTTTTATAAGTCTTGGTTTGCCGGACTCTTTACTGGGTTCTGCATGGCCTGTAATGGTTGATGAATTTAGTGCGCCTCTTTCTTATGCGGGTATAATATCTACAATCATTTCGGCGGGCACTATTGTTTCAAGTCTGCTTTCAGATAGATTGACCCGCAAATTTGGCGCAGGTTTAGTAACAGCTGTTAGTGTTTTTACAACAGCGTTAGCTTTGTTTGGGTTTTCTGTTTCAAAATCCGTTGTAATGTTATGTATTATTGCAGTGCCTTATGGTTTGGGTGCAGGTGCGGTTGATGCGGCACTAAATAATTATGTGGCTTTGCATTATACTTCACGTCATATGAATTGGCTGCATTGCTTTTGGGGATTAGGTGCCACACTGGGGCCATACATTATGGGTTGGGCTATAAGCACAAGCAAAGGTTGGCGAATGGGGTATTCCTCGGTGTTTATAATACAAATACTTTTGTCGCTGGTTTTGTTTTTAAGCTTACCCTTATGGAAAAAAAGAGTTGATGATGCCGAAAATTCACAAATAACAGGCGAGTCTATAGGCATAAGAGGTGCTATTAAAATTAAGGGCGTAAAGGAAGTTTTGTTAGCTTTTTTTGGTTATTGCTCTTTAGAGGCTACTGCTATTCTTTGGGCGAGTAGCTATTTAGTTGATTTTAAAAAAGTAGACGTGCAAACAGCGGCACGGTTTGCTTCTCTTTACTGTTTGGGCATTACAGCAGGAAGATTTGTTTGCGGTTTTATTTCTAATAAAATAGGCGATAAAAATATGATAAGAATAGGTACTGCTGTTACCTTTGTAGGATTATTATTAATTATGCTGCCTATAAAAACTGCAGCACCTTCTTTGGCAGGACTAGTAATAATGGGTATAGGTTCAGCACCGATTTATCCTTCAATTATTCACTCTACACCAGAACATTTCGGCAAGCAGAATTCGCAAGCTATTGTAGGAATACAAATGGCAAGTGCATATGTAGGTTGTACGCTGATGCCACCCTTTTTCGGCTTAATTGCACAGTATATAAGTATATCACTTTTTCCGTTTTATATGGCGTTTTTTGCCGTGCTTATGTTGTTAATGGCTGAGCGTGTAAACAAGCTTTGTAAGGAGATAAAATGAAAAAGAAATCTTTATTATTAAAGTGGATAATATGTATAATACCCGCAGTATTAGCGGCAATTATGTATTTTGCTTTGCCACATTTTCCAAAATTTACCGAATATGCAATAACCAGAGGATTATTTAGAATTATAGCTTTTCCGTATGAGTGGATAATGTCTGTAATTCCGTTTTCTATTACAGAAATTGTGGTTTTATTAGGCATACCTGCAATCGTTACTTTATTGGTAATTTGGATAGTTCGTATAATTAAAAGCAAGAAAAGAATTTATAATATAGAGCGTGGATGCAGATTTATTGCATGGTGTTTATCACTAGCTTTGTTCATATTTATGGTGATGGATGGCGCTAATTTTTCACGTATTCCTGTAGGAGAGCTGTTAGAGTTGCCCAACAGGCAGTATACCGCTGAAGATTTATATAAGGTTACATGCGACCTTGCACAAAAGGCATCAAAGGCAAGAGAGGCTTTAGAAGAGGATGAGGACGGTTGTACTGTGCTTAGTGTGAAAAAGTCTGAGTTGCTACTGCTTACAGACGACTGTTATAAAAATTTAAAAAAAGATTATCCCTTTTTAAAAACTGCTACTTGGCGGATAAAGCCTGTAATGCTTTCGCATTTATGGTCTTATACCGGCACTACCGGGGTTTATTGTCCGTGGTTGGCAGAGGCTAATGTTAATACCGATGTGCCTGATTTTGAAATTGGTCATACCGCAGCTCACGAATTGGCTCACACTATGGGCTTTGGTAAGGAAAACGAGTGCAACTTTTTAGCGTGGCTTGCCTTTGCCGAAAGTAAACAACCCGATTATATATATTCGGGTTACCTTAATGCGTATGTGTATTGTTCTAATGCACTTTATAAGGCAGATAAGCAACTTTCAAGCAAGGCTCGTGCAAACTGCTCTGACGGAATGATGCGTGACCTTATAAAAAATAATGAATATTGGAAAAAATTCGAGGGTGAGGTTCAGGAAACATCTCAAAAGGTGAACGATACTTTTATTAAGGTCAACGGTGTTGAGAGCGGTGTTTTAAGCTATAATCAAATGGTAGAGCTCATGCTTAGATACTATGAAAAGATGGAAATAATTTAAAAATTTAAACCGACTTAAACTGAATTTAGTTTGAGTCGGTTTTTTGGTGAAAATAATAAAAAAATGATTGAAAAATTGAAGTGTATCTGTTAATATGAAGAGGATAGATTTAACCTTTTTTAAGGGAGGAAATTATTATGAATACAACAATTTACGCCAGCGATTACGCAAGATTAGACAGTAATGTTTACACAGGCGGCGGTACGGATGATACCGAGGTTTTACAGTCTTTACTAGATAAAGCTTTAGAGTGGGGCAGACTAAAATTAGTGCTTGACGGTGCGGCTTTAGTAAGAGGACTTAAGGTTCATTCTAATACTACTATAGAGTGTATGAATAAAGGTTGCGGTCTTTACCTTGCAGACAATGCAAATAATGCTGTACTTACAAACTCTAACCATTCTTATGATGAACGATTAACTAAAAACGTAACCTTGCTTGGCGGTACATATAACCATAACTGTTTGCATCAGGAACACGATGTTCCTGTAGAGAGCGACAAAACTAACGTTTCAGAGGGCGCTGAGGCTAAAGCACCTCGACGCTGGGTACTTGCATTAGAATTTGTGGGTATAGAAAACTTCACTGTTCGTGATGTAACTGTAAGAGACCAGCGCACCTTTGCTTTTACCGTAGGTAATTTTAAGCATGTAAATATTGAAAATACATATTTCGAGCTTGAGCATGAGATTGAATACGGCAATCAGGACGGTTTTCATTTCTGGGGTCCCGGTCAGTTCCTTACAATGCGCAATATAGGCGGTAAAACCGAGGATGACTTTATGAATATTGGTCCTGATGAGCGTGATGGTGTATCAAGCATTACCGATGTTTATATTGACGGTGTGTTTATTGACCACGCTTGGCAGGGTATTCGTTTGTTATCTCGTGGAACCGGACTTTTAGACCGTGTAATTATCAGAAATGTTACAGGTACTTATAGCGATTTCGGTTTTTATATTAATCCTTGGTTTGTTGATAAAACAATGGGTAATTTTGGTAATATCTTGTTTGAAAACATTGATTTGCGCCCCGAAACACCTAACGCTACAGAGGATTACCGCAGTACACACCCAACCTTCCTTTTCAGCATAGGCGGCGATTTTGAATCGCTTACATTTAAGAATATTAGCTGGTATAAGGCTTTTGATAATCGTAACATATTCCAATTGGGTTGCCCGTACCACACACCGTTTATGCCTTATGAGTTTGATAAGCGTCCACTTATTAAGAATATGCTTATAGATGGTCTTAAAATTATAGAAGAAGACGGAATGCCTAACGATACTGAATATATTGTGGCTCGTGGTGACATTGACAGATTAACACTCAGAGACATAGATATTATCCGACCTGAAAACAATAAAAACAGCGGTTGCTTATTTAAGACTCTTGATGACGCTGATGTGCATAAGATTAATATAGACCGTGCCGACATTGAAAATATCGATACTTTATTTGATTTATCAAAAGGCAAGGTAGATAAGATTATACTTAATAACATAGTTGCTGAAAATGTAGAAAATACCGTGAAGTCTACTGGCAGTACAAAGGTAATAGATTTAACAAAATAGCCAAAGGGGTAATTATTATGAATACAACTATATATGCCAGCGATTACGCAAAGCTGGACAGTAACGTTTACACAGGTGGCGGTACCGATGATACCGAGGTTTTGCAGTCTCTTTTAGATAAGGCTTTAGAATGGGGTAGATTGAAGTTAGTACTTGACGGTGCGGCTTTGGTAAGAGGTCTTAAGGTGCACTCTAATACTACCATTGAATGTATGAATAAAGGTTGCGGTCTTTTTCTTGCAGATAATTCCGATTGTGCTATTTTGCGCAATTCAGAATTCAGCTATGCTGAAAGAAAAACTAAAAATGTAACCCTTATAGGTGGTACATATAACCATAACTGCTTGCATCAGGCGCATCACGTTCCTTCTAATGACCCTAACGAAGTGTCAAAAAATCTTCCCGAAAGATATATGAAAAGAGATAACGAGTCGACTAACCATGGTGTTGTAGCTATAGAGTTTATAGGTATTGAAAACTTTACTGTACGTGATTTTACTGTACGTGACCAGCGCACATATGCTTTTACAGTGGGTAACTTCAAGCACGTTACAATTGAAAACACATTTTTTGAGCTTATAAACGAAATTCCTATGGGTAATCAGGACGGTTTTCATTTCTGGGGTCCCGGTCAGTTCCTTACAATGCGTAATATAGGCGGTAAAACCGAGGACGACTTTATGAATATAGGTCCCGACGAGCGTGATGCATTATCTTCTATTACCGATGTCTATATCGACGGTGTGTTTATCGACCACGCTTGGCAGGGAATTCGTTTGTTGTCTCGTGGAACTGGACTTTTGGACCGTGTAATTATAAGAAATGTTACAGGTACCTACAGCGATTACGGATTCTATATTAATCCTTGGCTTATTGATAAAACAATGGGTAATTACGGCAATATTTTGTTTGAAAATATTGACCTTAGACCTGAAAAGCCAAATGTTGACGAAAATTACAGAGCGGCACATCCCACCTTCCTTTTCAGCATAGGTGGCGATTTTGAATCGCTCACATTCAAAAATATAAGCTGGTACAAGCCGCTTGATAACCGTAATATGTTCCAACTCGGTTATCCTTACCATTGGCCTATGTACGATTTTCAGTTAGGCAAACGCCCAAGAATTAAAAATATGCTTATAGACGGTCTTAAAATTATAGAAGAGAGCGGTTGTGAAAACGATACCGAGTATATCGTAGCTCGTGGTGATATTGATAGACTAACATTAAGAGACATAGATGTTATTCGTCCTGAAAGTGATAAAAACAGCGGTTGTCTTGTTAAGAGTCTAACCGATGCTTGTATTAGTAAGGTTACAATAGACCGAGCAGATATTGAAAACCTTAATACCGTATTTGATTTTTGCCAAGGCAGAATTGACAAAGTTATTATTAATAATTGCTTGGTTGAAAATGTTGACAAGGTGGTTAAGGGTGCCGAGGGCGCTACAATAATCGGTGAAGAAACCAAAATATAAATTTGAATTTCAAAATTAAAACAGTTAATCCCAAACCCTGTAAAATGGGTAAGAGGATTAACTGTTTTTTATTTTAATATTTCTCTATATAAAAAATTAAAGAGAGCAATACCTTGCGGTATCACTCTCTTTAATTGGCACGCTGAAAGGGATTTTGTCTCGGTGCTGCCGCACCTATCGCCTCGCTTACGCTCGTTGCCCCGCCTAAAAAACAGTACACTGTACTGTTTTTTTACGGCTTGTTCGAATCCCTTTCTCCATAAAAAAATTAAAGAGAGCAACACCTTGCGGTATCACTCTCTTTAATTGGCACGCTGAAAGGGATTCGAACCCCCGACCCTCTGCTTAGAAGGCAGATGCTCTATCCAACTGAGCTATCAGCGCTTGTGTTTTACAACGCAGGCTATTATACCACATAATTTCAAATTAATCAAGAGATTTTTGAAAAAATCTTTTATAATTCGATGATAATGGGCATTATTCCGCTTTCTGTTATGTCTATTACCGCATAAGATGCCTTACTTTCTCTGGGGGAAGAGCAAGAACCTGGGTTAACAAGGTACAACCCGTCATCATATAATATCTGTGAGACGTGTGTGTGCCCGAATAAGGCAATGTCACAACCCCTGTCACGTGCCAGCTCGTGTAATCTTTGTGTGCCGTATTTAACCGAAAGTGTGTGACCGTGGGTGAATAATATTTTTTTGCCACATATATTCTCAAATCCAAATACAGGATAAAAGGAGCAATAATCACAGTTGCCGCAAACTATGTGGAATTTCTTTTCAGGATATATATATTCAAAATCTTCTATATCTGCGGTATTGTCACCCAAAAAGAAAACGTGTTGGGCTTCTTTTTGAGCGTCAAGTATCTTATCTATTACTGCGGTTCTTTTATGGGAATCTGAAATAACTACTATTCGCATATTTTTTCTTTCCTAATTTAAAAATTAAACAATTTTATCGACATTCGCAAATCGTTAAAATCATATACTATTGTATAGATGAAAATTATGGGGGTTTTTATATGAATAACAATTCTAAAAATAATGAGGGCGCCGCTATTAACCTTAATAACGAGATTATAAATATGGCTAAAAGCGGGGATAAAAAAGCTTTGCTAAACAGTCTTTCAAATGAGGAAAAGGAAAAACTGAATGCCGTGCTTAATGATAAGCAAAAGCTTGAAAGTATATTAAAAAGTCCGCAAGCTATAGCTATATTAAAGGCTTTGGGAGGCAAAAATGGATGATTTAAGCGAAAAGCTTGCAGGTATACTTAATGATCCTGAAAGTATGGATAGGGTTAAAAAAATGGCAGAAAGCATTTTGGGTGATGATTCTGCCAAGCAAGCCAACACAGGATTAGGTAATATTGGTGAAACGCTTGGGGCAGAAGAACTGTCAGCTATTATGTCGATAATAGGCAAGCTTAAAACTGCCGGAAACGATAACCGTGCGCAGCTACTTTCTGCTCTTAAGCCTCATTTAAGCGCACCACGTCAAGAAAAGGTTGATACTGCCATAAAAATATTAAAGGTTATTGAAATTTTACCACTTATTAAAGAAAGCGGAATTATTAAATTTTAAATTTTGTAAGGCGGTGTTTTTTTGAACGAAAAAGAATTTTATTTAAAACAGCAGGCGGCTGTAGAGCATATGCGGCAAATGAATTTAAGGGCGCAAAATAAACCTGCCGAAACTTTTAAAAAACCACCAACTAGTCATTCGCCAAATCAACAGAATACAAAAAGTAATGATACTTTAAATAATAGCAAAGTTAATATTAAAAATAGCGAAACAAATAATAGCGGATTTAATCTATCCTTTATAGAATCAATTTTTTCAGACGGTGATACTACCATTATAATTGGATTGCTATTACTTCTTATGAGCGAAAAAGCGGATAAATTATTACTTTTTGCGTTGGTTTATATTTTACTTTAGTATAATCGCCCCAATAATTTATATACTAATTTTCAAGGTCTAAAAATGAAAGGATATTATAATAATGGGGATAATTCAATGCTCAGAAGAATGCAAGTTTCAAGCAGACGGATATTGTTGCCTTGAAAAATTCAGCACAGTAAGTACATTTAAAAAAGAATGTCCGTATTTTATGCCAATATCATTTAATGATAGAAATAGCTTGGTTAAGACTAGTAACGCCAATAAGCTCTAAATTATCAGGACAAGTAGTAACTTGTTTTAGGCAAGCTTTCGGCATTATGCATTTTGTAAAGCCTAGTCTTGCGGCTTCGTTTACTCTAGCTTGCGCTCTCGGTACAGAGCGTAATTCGCCCGAAAGACCAACCTCACCAAATGCGAAAAGATTTTCGTCTATCGGAATATCTCTGGCACCCGAAACTAAAGCCATAGCAACGGCTAAATCTGCGGCGGGTTCATCTAATCGCATACCGCCTACAATATTTACATAAGCATCCTGGTTCGAAAAATATAAACCAATTCGTTTTTCTAAAACTGCAAGTAATAGATTTAAACGGTTAAAATCAAAGCCGGTAGCGGTTCTTCGGGCATTCCCAAAACCGGTTGGTGTAACTAGTGCTTGTACTTCTGCAAGTATTGGGCGGGTACCCTCCATAACGCAGGTTATGCAACCGCCCGAAACGTCGCTCATTCTACCCGAAAGAAGCATAGCAGAGGGGTTTTCCACCTCTTTAAGACCGGTTTCTGTCATTTCAAAAACACCGATTTCGTTAGTAGAGCCAAAACGGTTTTTTATACCCCTTAAAATTCTGTAGGATTGATTTCTCTCACCCTCAAAATAAAGAACGGTATCAACAATATGCTCCATAACCTTAGGACCTGCAATATCTCCGCCTTTGTTTACGTGTCCCACAATAAAAACGGGTATACCAAGGTTTTTACCGGTTTTAAGCAATAGACTTGTTGATTCTCGCACCTGAACTATGCTTCCCGGTGAAGAAGAAAGTTCGTTTATCTGCATGGTCTGAATAGAATCTATCATAACAATATCGGGTTTAGAGGTGTTTATGTATTCGCAAATGGCAAGTACATCAGTTTCGGTCATAATAGCTACACTATCACTAGAAACTCCAAGTCTGCCGGCACGCATTTTTATTTGCATGGCAGATTCTTCGCCCGATACATAAACTATTTTTAAGTTTTGTTGCAATGCGTTGCATATTTGAAGTAGAATGGTAGATTTACCTATGCCGGGGTCACCGCTTAATAAAACTACCGAACCTTTTACAATTCCGCCACCAAGTACACGGTCAAGCTCAGAAATTCCCGTAACAAAGCGTTCTTCATCAGTAAGACTTATCTCTGATAGAGGTTTCGCAATTGCAGTTGTAGTTCCGCTAATTCCAAAACTTACATTTTTGGCAGGCACAACAAGCTCTTCTTGCATGGTGTTCCACGAACCGCATTCGGTGCATTTACCCAGCCATTTTGGCGATGAAAAACCGCATTCACTGCAAATATAAACCGATTTTTGTTTTGATGGCATTTTTAAATCTCCTTGTTTAAGATTATAGTTAGATGAAACTCCGAAAAGCGTTTCATCAACAATTAATGTTAGAAAAATAGTCGTTAATTCCGCAAAAAATGCAAAAAGCCATTTTCTTTTGGTATTCAATATCCTTTAGCTTTTCAAGCTCAGCTTTATTACTTAAAAAACCACATTCAACCAGCACCGCAGGTATTGTAGCATTGTACAAAAGGTATGTGCTGCTTGTTGCCTGCTTATTAATTCTTGTGTTTTCGGGTTGTAGCATAGAAATTATATTGCTTTGAATTGTTTCGCCCAAAAGCTTTGAACCGTTAACCTTGCCGTTATAAAAAACCTGTGAACCAAAAGCGGCAGAGGTTGTGAATTTGTTAAGGTGAACACTCACAAAAACTGCCTTGGGATAATCATTCATAAGCTTTAATCTGTTTTTAAGGTCACTTCTTTTTCTGGTAGATATTTTATCCGCTTCAACATTATCAGTAGAAGCATCGGTGCTACGGGTCATAATAACCTCATATCCATTGCTTTTTAAAAAGTCTGACAGGGCAAGACAAATTTGCAAATTAATATCTTTTTCTACCGTTCCGTCAAATGCTACTGCGCCACCGTCAAACCCGCCGTGGCCGGCATCAAGAATTATTTGCGGGGAATTTGCCACAGCAGCAGAGGTGGCGGTTAAATCTGCAATAGGGCTAGCCGTGAAATAGGCGGCAATGCATATTACAGAAAGTATTGAAATACAAATAATAAATTTTTTCAATTAAATCACTTCATTTCATAATTGTTTACATGTATTAATACTATGAAATAAAGTTTTTGTTTATTAAACTGAATTTAATTATTTGGCTTTGATATTTTTACCGATTGTAAATCCTTTACAATAGAAATACTAACCACAATACATATAGCCGCTAAAACTATTGCACATATGGGCAGTATAATGCCAAGGTGTTGATTTTTAGCGGAATAGGTTGTTATAAAGCTATCGTTATTAAAGCTTTCAAAGGTTTTTTCAATATATTCGGTATCGCTACCGTAGGTAGTGTAAAAGCTCAAATTAAAGGTTTGCTTATCTGCCACAGTGAAATATTGTGTCAAAATAAAATTTCCGCCACTATCAGATGTGCGAAATTCGGTTTTTATAAATTTTTGTCCGTTCTTGTCGATTATATCTCCTCTAGCGCCGGATATACCTGTAATATCCGGTATCAATGCGGAAATTTTATCGTTAGAAAGCAAGCTGATATTAACTATGCTGTTAGAAAAATCGGTTATAGAGGTGGTTAGGCGTATTTGCTTTGAATTATCCGAATTAACCGCCAAATACTCTATTCTGTTTTCCTTGCAATAGCTTTCTAATTCGTTATACGGAATATTTATAATTTCTGCAACCTTTTCTTTATCTTCGTCAAGGGTATAAAATGCTTCTTGTGGCTCTATTTGTGAAATGCTTTGGGCATTTACAGTAAGGGTAAAAGAAAAGCAAAATAAAATAAGAGCAAAAAACAGTTTTTTAATCAAAATATCACCCGTTAATCAATGTTATTTTGTCTTTTAGAGGCGGTTAAAGTGTTTTGCATAAGCATTGCAATGGTCATAGGTCCAACGCCACCCGGTACCGGGGTAATAGCCGAAGCTATATCCTTAACATTTTCAAAATCAACATCTCCGCAAAGGCCATTTTCGCCACGGTGAATGCCAACATCAATTACAACTGCACCATCTTTAACCATATCTGCGGTTACAAAATGCGGTTTGCCAACAGCCGCTACAAGAATATCTGCATTTTTGCAAATTTCATTTAAATTCTGGGTTTTAGAATGGCAAATGGTTACGGTACCGTTTTCATGTAATAAAAGCATTCCCATAGGCTTTCCTACTATATTAGAACGACCAATTACAACGCAGTTTTTACCGCATACATCAATATTTTCCTGAAGTAACATTTCCATAACTCCAGCAGGGGTGCAGGGAACAAAATCATAGTCGCCTATCATAATTCTGCCTACGTTATGTGGATGAAAAGCATCAACATCCTTTTCGGGCAAAATAGAATTTATTATAAGCTTTTCGTTTAAATGCTTTGGTAACGGTAGCTGGCAAAGTATACCGTTAATGCTTTTTTTGTTGTTTAATTCGTTTATTAAATCCAACAATTCCTGCTCGGTGGTGTTTTCGGGTAAAGCATACTCTTCAGAAATAATACCCAATGCCTCGCAAGCTTTCTTTTTGTTGGCAACATAAACCTTAGATGCGGGGTCTTCGCCAACTATTATTACTGCAAGACCTACAGTTATATTGTTTTTGTTGAGTTCAGCTACGCCTTGTTTCACTCTGTCTTTAACATAAGCAGATATAGCCTTGCCGTCTATTATTTTAGTCATTTGTAATTTCCTCCGTATAATTTTCAGCTTCTTCATCGGTGTTATCTAAAGCGGTTTCAAGCTTTTCTTCCTCGATATTGGCAAAAACATTAATGTATTCGCCGTTTGAGCTATTGCTTACAGCCTTTTTGCTTAATGCTACAAGTAAAGTGCCTGCCGCAATGCACAAAGCAAATGAAAGCAGAGAAGATACTCTTATGTTTGCACCAAGCATTAAACTGTCTGTTCTGAGTAGTTCTATGAAAGCACGTCCAAAGCCGTACCATGTGCAGTACATAAGAAAGATTTGACCGCTGAATTTACGCTTTTTGCTAAAGTGGTTAAGTATAAAGAATCCTGCAATACACCATACCGATTCATACAAAAAGCAAGGATGTACCAAGCCTTCGCCAAGTTCCAGTATAGTACGGTCACTTTGCATGCCCCAGAAATTACTGTTTGTAAAGGTGCCGTATGCTTCTTGATTAACAAAATTGCCCCAACGACCAATACCTTGACCAATCAAAAAGCCAACAGCAGCAACATCAAACATATCAGGTATATATACTTTTCGAATTTTGCACATAATAGCGCCCGAAACAAAGGCGCCTATTACACCGCCGTAAATGGCAAGACCCGAAAATCCCGAAGAATCGCCAAAGCCGAAAAAGTCGCCAATAGAGGTGAGCGGCTCGCCATCAAATATAACGTAGTAAGAACGTGCACAAAGAATAGCAATGGGCACTACAACTATAACTACATCGAGCATACGGTCGGCATTTAAATTAAATCTGGTTGCATTTTTCATTCCGTAAATTAGTGCCAATAAAAAACCAACCGCTATTATTATTCCGTACCAGTAAACATCCCATCCGCCTGCTATAGGCACAGTAAACGCAATGGGTTTAAGGGTAAGATTTATACCAAAAATGGTTACATCAATTCCTGACATTTACACTTCCTCCAATGGATTAATTACAGATAAAACGGATTTATCATTGTCTAAAAGCTGTAGACGGCGATAAACATCCTCAACCGTAACAGATTTAAGATATTTAATTTCATCAAAAAGTCCGCAATCAAACATAGCACAGTCAACAAGTTGCATCGCAATAGAATCAACGCTATTGAAAAGTCGTACTGCGTTACCATACATACCGCAACGCACAGCAGAGAATAATTTTTTATCAATACCCTCTTTTTTCAAACGGTCTATTTCTGCCTTAATGGCATCGGCAACCTTTTGCGGATTTGAAGATTCACCCTCAAACAAAACTGCTGAATAACCGTAACCATTGAAATATTCGGTACCAAATTCGTCGTTAATAAGACCATCTTCGGTAAGCTGCTTGTAAAGTGGTGATGCATCACCTGCTATTATTTCAATAAGCAAAGCGGTGCAAATTTTCTCTTTAATGGTGAGTAAAGGCTTTTCAGTAGTTTCTTTAAAACCAAAGCAGAACATTGGTTGTGCCACGGCTAATGATTGCTCAACTAAAGGCTCTACTACCGATTCGGGTTCTTCACTGTTAATTCGTGTAATTTCAATTGGAATAGATGTGTTAATTCCGCTTTCAATTTGTTTAAGCACCTTTTCGGTTTCTATATTTCCTGCTACGCATATAAACATATTGGCAGGATTATAAAATGTGTTATAGCATTTATAAAGTAAAGCGTGGTCTATTTTAGCAATAGATTCGGTAGTGCCTGCAATGTCTATTCTTACAGGATGATTGTGGTACATAGCACCAAGCATATTAAACATAACACGCCAAGCAGGGCTATCGTCATACATTCTGATTTCTTGACCAATTATGCCTTGCTCTTTTTGAACGGTTTGTTCGGTGAAATAGGGCGACTGAACAAACGAAAGCAAAATATCTAAATTTTCGTAAAATTTATCTGTACAAGAGAACAGGTAACAGGTACGGTCAAAAGAAGTAAATGCGTTAGCATAAGCACCTGTTTTTGCATATTTTGTAAAAGCGTCGCCATCTTCACTTTCAAAAAGCTTATGCTCTAAAAAGTGGGCAATACCTTCGGGAACGGTGGTTTTTTCATCATTTACCGAAAAACAAGTATCAATAGAACCGTATTTTGTGCCAAAAATTGCGTATGCAGAATTGTATTTTGGCTTTTCAAGTATAAATATTTGCAAGCCAGAAGGTAGAACGGCTTTTGTATAGCTTTCGCCAATACTGCTTTCAAAAACTTCTTTTTTCATTATTCTGCCTCCTTTGGTAAAAGCTTGTAAACTGTGTGAAGATTAACGCCGTTTGCCGCATTTATAACATCTTCACGTGTTATTTGTGAGATTTTTTCAATAATATCGTTTGGTGTGTATATTTCGTCATTATTCACTTTAAGGGCATACCATTGGTCTAATGACGCCTGACTGTCTTCATATCCGCCTAAAGAATCCTTAATGCTTTTAACAGAAGATTCAAATTCAAAATCTGTAAACTCGCCGTTTTTAACAAGTTGAAGCTGATTAAGAATTTCTTTTTCTGCCTTTTCGGCATTTGCGGTTTCTACGCCCGATTCAACCGTTATAAGACCTTTCATACGAACGGCTGCGGCTGAGCAATAATAACAAAGACTCATTTTTTCACGCACATTTGAAAATAGCTTTGAATAGGGTCCACCACCGAAAATATCGCACATAATCATAAGTGGTAGAGAAACATCGTCATTACCATATAGCTTACTAGAAAAGCCTAGGCATAGTTTGCCTTGATTAACAGCAGAAGTTTCACTTATGTTGTAAGGAATTTCGGTGCTTTGTGTTGGTAATGACTTTTTGCAATTGGTAATGTTTTCACGTGTAAGTGTAGCGAATTTTTCTGAAATGTTTTCAAACAAACCCTCAGGCAAAGCCGAGCCTATAACCTGAAAACGCACAAAAGCGGTTGATAATAGCTTTTGCCAAGCTTTAAATAAATCTTCACCTGTTATTTTTTCTACATCGCTTATAGTACCGCATTTTGCAACACCGTATGCCGAGCCTTTATACATTTCCTCAATTAATCTGTTCTTAGCGTAAATTCGTTTTTCGCTGTATTCGCTCTTTATGTGTTCAATAGCTTTGCGCTTTTCACGCATAACATCTGCTTCTAAAAATGCGTTTTCTTCAACGTTTGGTTCAAAAATAAGCTGCAACAGCATATCGGTAGCTTCGTTGATTAATGATTCACCGTCTAAAGTAAAGCGGTCATCTATAACCGATATTGTCATTTTAAGCAACTGAAAATCGCCGTATTTTTCGGCACTTGCATCAAGTCTTGCACCATAAAGACGGCTGAGCTTAAAATTAAGCTTAGAAAAGTCGGCATATTTTTTACTGCAGCTGGTAAGTATAAAAGGCAGTAATGCAAATTCAGCAGCAGTTTCCTTTCTTAAGGGCACATAAAAGTTGCAGGAAATCAGCGTAGTGTTAAAGCGGTTATTCTTAACAAAAAGACCTTCAACACCATTTGCAAGCGGTACTGTTTTTTGTGACATAGTAAAACTCCGTTTCGTTTAAAATATACACACGCATATAATAATATATATAAGTAATTATATTTTAACATATTTAACTATTAATTTACAACTATAAAAATATATTATGCTATAATAAATTAAAATAAATGCAAAAAAATGGTAAAATAGTGCCGAAAACTTAGCCAAAGCATTTAAACAGTTTTTTATACATAGGGGTGAGCTTTTTGAAGGTGAAAAACAAGCGTGGCTTTAGAATACCCACACGAATTATAGTGTCGGGCTTATTGCTGGCTGTACAACTTGTCTTTTTATTTGGTGTGGTTTACGATGTTAATGCTAAATCTGCTTGGGTTTATACGTTTACTATGATAGTTGGTGCAATTACGGTTATAACAATAATAAACGGTAGAGGTAATCCTGACCATAAAATAGCGTGGATGGTATTCATTCTGGTGTTTCCTATTTTTGGAATAACGGCATTTCTTTTGTGGGGTGGTGGCAAGGTTATGCCGTATATACGAAAGAAAATGCGAATTTGCGAATCACATTATTTGCCGTATCTTAAAAATGATTTGGGCGTGAAAGACCGCTTAAAATATTATGATTTAATTCATTCACGCCAAGCTGATTATTTAGTTAGTGAATCGGGTTACCCACTTTATGACGGTACATCTACAAAATATTTAACCCCGGGCGAAGAATTTTTGCCCTGTTTGCTTTCAGAGCTTAAGGCGGCTCAAAAATACATTTACATTGAATTTTTTATTATTGCCGAGGGTGAAATGTGGGATGAAATTCACGGTATTTTAAAAGAAAAAGCTAAGACCGGTGTAGAAGTTAAAATAATATTTGACGATTTTGGCTCTATAAAACGTCAACAAAAAGGTTTTATTTCAAAGCTCAGGGCAGAGGGAATAGCGGTATCTATATTCAACCCAATAAACCCTATTATGAATATATTCATGAACAATCGAAATCACAGAAAAATAATTGTTATTGACGGCAAGGTGGCCTTTACAGGCGGCATTAATATAGGCGATGAATATATTAATAAGGTAAAAAGATTTGGTTATTGGTTAGATAGTGCTGTAATGATGAAAGGCAAGGCGGTAACAAGCTTTTTGGTAATGTTTTGCATTATGTGGGAATTTACAACCGGTAAACAGATAGATATACAAGAAAAAATAGCTGACGAAGATGTTTTAAATGACGGCTTTGTTATTCCGTATAGTGACGGGCCTATAGATGACCTTAATCATGCCGAAGGGTTATACATGCAAATTTTGAATACGGCGCAAAAGTATGTGTATATTGCAACACCGTACTTAGTAATTGATAACAGTATGAAAAGTATTTTGTGTATGGCGGCGAAATCGGGTATAGATGTAAGAATTGTAACGCCTCATATACCTGATAAATGGTACGTGCATCCCGTTACACAGTATAATTATTCACAGTTGCTTGAGGCGGGAATAAGAATTTTCGAGTACACACCGGGATTTATACATTCAAAGCTTTTTGTTTCTGACGATAAAATAGCAACTGTAGGCTCGGTTAATATGGATTACAGGAGCTTTGTTTTTCATTTTGAATGTGGTGCGTGGTTGTGCGATAATAGCACGGTTAATGATATAAAAGAGCATTTTAACGAAATTTTTTCGGTTTCTGAAGAAATTGAAATTGAAAAATGGAAAAAAAGACCTGTTAAAGATAGAGTGAAACAGGCGATATTGCATATTTTTGCTCCATTTATGTAATTGACTTTTTGATTTTTTGTTGATATAATAAAACCAGAATATACAAATAATTTATTTGTAAAATTTATATTTTATATTTTTGAAGGGCAAGGTGTTTAATTTGAAAAACTTTTTAAAGGTTTTAATTTCTTTATGTGCAATATTCGGTGCCGCTGTGGGCGCATTAGCTATTTTTGATAAGATTTCAAATAAAAATCGCATTAAGGGCGATTATCTTGAGTGTGATTCTGAAGAATTTGTAGATTATACTGAAGAAGAATAAGTTTGTAAAACACTTAAAAGCGCAAGCATTTTGCGAGCGCTTTTAATATTTTCAAATTATTGTAAATTAATAGTTTTTAATTGTAATCCAAAGGGGCGTTCTTAATGTTTAAGCAACTGTTTTTTGATGACCAAAGATTACTGCTCAGAAGTAATCTTAAAAGGGTATACGGTGAGGTTGAAGCTATACCGGAATCTGTTTATTATGAAGATTGCGGTGCAGTACCTTGCGATGCTAGTATTTGCAAATTGGCAGACGGTAAATATCATATGTTCTATTATGTTCCGCTAGTTAATATGGAGCAGGATAATGTTGTTAAGTTTGAAGAGGGCGGCGTAATTCTTGCCGCTATAAGCGATGACGGTGTTAATTTTAAACCACGTAATACCGCCGAAGAGGCAGGAGTTAAAAATCCAAAATATAAAAACCAGGTGCTAGATTTTTTTGATGGCGAGCTGTGTGCGGTTACGGTAGACGAGTTTGCCCCCGCTTCTGAGCGTGTTAAGCTTTTAACAACCGAATGTAACAGAGAAAATTGTCATTTGATTTGTAGTGTATATGTTTCGCCTGATGGTATTCATTGGCGCAAAAAGAACGAAAGCTGTTGGAATCCTTATGGTGGTGAGATGGGCGCTGCGTGTTACAACCCTATAAGAGATAAGTTTATAATAGCTTCAAGACCTGATGGTGGCGACCGCCGCATTACTATTTGCGAAACAAAGGATTGGATAAATTATTCTGAAACACTTTTATGTATGCAGAGTGATTCGATTGATAATACCCTTGCAGAGCTATACATAATGAAGCCTTTTTATTATGACGGAATGCTACTTTCGCTTATTTGGATTTATAATACTATTCCAACTCAGCACGCCACTAAGTTTGCAGGCGGCACTATGACGGTGCAGTTAGGTTATTCGCTTAACGGTGTGCATTGGCAACGTTCTTTAAGAGAAGATTTTATAGGTACAAAGCACGGCGAAAATGTTTTGGGATTTGAAAGCCTTATGACCATGCCGGGCGGTATAATAAGAGAAGATGATGGTAATATCAGAATTTATGCTACCGCCACAAGATTAGAACACGGCGCAGGCTTTAAAACAAAAGATGCCGGTTGTATGGTTCAGTATCGCTTGCGTGAGGATGGATTTATAGGTCTTGAAACTGAAAAAGCGGATGAATATGCAGTAGTTTGCACACGTGATAATCGTTGGCACGGTGGCGAATTAAAGGTTAATCTTTGTGGTAAGGATGCTACCGTTGCAATTTATAATAGAGAAAATGAGGTTATAGACGGATATTCGCATGAGGATTGCGAAGTGTTCTCAGGCGATAGTCGCAGTTGGGTTCCCGCTTGGAAAAGCGGAAAAACCCTTGATGAGCTTACCGATAAAATAGTTCAGATAGAGCTTAAATTCAAGAACGGAACGGTATATTCGTTTAGTGGTGATTACACACCTATGATGGACCTTGAATCTTGCCGCTGGCAATTTCACGGATACGATAACACCCGAAAAGATAAATAGTTTTTAGATTTGTTAAAATTAAAAGCTCCCTTAGCAAAGGGAGCTTTTATACATTTATCGTTCGGATATTTTAAATTTTCAGGTAATTCTAAAATATAATCGGCAGAAACGCCATAGTGCAAGCATAATTTAATTAAAATTTGTGTGGGTATTTGCTATATTGTCAAGGTATAGCAAAAATGCCAAGCAAAGGGGGATTATAGCTCCAAACCATAAACAGCACAGTGGTTATAACCGCAAGAAAGCTTAGGATTAGTGTAAAGGTTTTAGAATAGTTTTCTTGCGCTTGCAGTAATTTATTGCGTTTTGCAATAACGGTAATTAAGGCTATAAAATATATTGTTATGTTTATAAAATCTACATTTTTACCCAAAACACCGGTTATAACATAATAAATGGTCACAATAGTAAACATACCGCAGAAAATTGATTTAATGGATGCAAAAATATAGTTTTCTTGATTTTCTTCCATTAAAAAATATTCAATTAAAAAATAAATGCCTGCAGGAAAAAATATAAGCTTTAAGTGTTCCCAAATACTTTCGTTAACAGGAAAAAACAAGCCTACAAAGGCGTTTTCACCCGACCATCCGTAAACAAAATGGCTAACAGCCCCTATAATTCCTATTACAAAAAACGAAATTAAATTTTTCTTAAAACTCAAAAAAACACCGCCTAACAAGTTGATACTATTAATTAGTATTACGCTTGTGGGCGGTGTTATGATTTTTTATTGAATTTTGCCTGTATCTAACAAAATTTTAAGCTTTAGTACAGCGGCTTGAGTTTTGGCATCCTTTATCTCGCCTGAAAGTATCATTTCTACTGCCTTTTCAAGCGGAATTTTTTCTAAATTCAAAAATTCATCGTCATCAAGGTCGGTTTCTCCAAAAGAAAGCCCTGTTGCGGCATAAAGCCATATAATTTCGCCGCAGTATCCCGGTGTTGGATAAAGCTCACCCAAAAATGTGAAATTGCTAGCTAAAGCGCCTGTTTCTTCACGCAATTCACGTTTTCCGCATTCTAGCGGGTCCTCGTCCTTACTGTCACGCTTGCCGGCTGGTATTTCTAAAACAGTTTCAAAATAAGGGTATCTGAACTGACGAACCATAAGTATTTCATTGTTTTCGGTTAATGCGGCAACGCATACACCGCCGTTATGCTCAACAACCTCACGCAAAGCGGTGTTGCCGTTTGGAAGCAGAGCAGTATCTCGACGCAATTTTATGATTTTTCCTTCATAAATGTATTCCGAATTTAATTGTTTTTCATTAAGATTCATTTTTTACACCTTTCGTTAATAGAATATTATAGTAGGATTGATTTTTTAGGAGAAGCAATATGGAAAATTTAGTAAAATCAATAGAATATGATTATTTTCAGCGAGAAAAAATTATAGAAAGCTTATGTGAGCAGTACGGTTTTATTAAAAAGAGTGTTATAGGTAAAAGCTGTGCCGGCAGAAATATAACTGCGCTTAAAATAGGCAATTCACAGCAGTACGCACTTTTAACTGCGGCTTTTCATGGTAGCGAGCGAATAACTTCTACGGTGTTACTAATGTTTATAGAAAATTTATGCAAAGCACTTGAAACGAATGATTATTTAGCGGGAATTAATGCCAGAAGGGCTATGATGGGCAGAGGTATAATTTTTGTACCGCTTGTTAATCCTGATGGATGCGAGATTTCACTTTTAGGGAAATTAGGCTGCGGTGACAGGTATCAAACAATAGCTAAGCTTTGCAATAACGATTTTGAACATTGGAATGCAAACCTTAGGGGAGTGGATATAAACCACAACTTTAATGCCGGTTGGGAACGACTTAGAGAGCTGGAGCAGGAGCAGGGTATATATGGTCCGGCACCTACACGCTTTGGTGGGTATAAACCTGAAAGTGAGCCGGAAACCATAGCATTAACAAGACTTTGCCGTAAGGTGCAAATCAGACATACGGTAGCATTACATAGCCAAGGCGAAGTGATTTATTGGAGCTACGGCAGCAAAATGCCTGCCAGAAGCAAGCGAATGGCTGAAATAATGGCTACCTCTTCGCAATATGCGTTAGATGTTCCGTCCCCAATAGCTACAGGTGGCGGCTTTAAGGATTGGTTTATTGATGAATTTAAAAAACCCGGATTCACTATTGAACTGGGGCTTGGCAAAAATCCATTACCTGCCGAAAGTGCACAAAGCATATATTTAAGAGTAAGAGAAATGCTTATGCTTTGCAGTATAATGTAAACTGTATAAATTTTAACATATTATAACAAGCTAGTCAAATAAATAGTATAATCAAAGGGCTGCCGTTTAAAACAGCAGCCCTTTTTATATAAAAGGGGTAAATCGGTAATTTGAAGATAGCCAAATTTGTCTACCGCCGATATTGTGGGACATCCCTAAACAAACCCCTAATGTATATTATGCTTTAGGGGCAAAAAATGTTAAAATTAAATTTCGTGTTTGCGAATAAACAGAACACCTAAAGTATCTGCACCGCAATGAGAAGAAACAGTACAACCTGCACGTGTTAAGAAAATTTCTTTAAAATCTGCACATTTTTTAATTTCTTCTAATGCGCTTTCAACAATAGCGCTATCACATCCTGCATGGGTTAAAAATACACGGTCAAGGTCGATATCGCTACCGTCACCTATGCGCTCGTCAATGTAGGTTTTTACTACGTCAGCAAATCTGCCACGATATTTCTTGCCTACACCCATAGTACCGTTTTTAACCTCGATACAAGGCTTTAGCTTAAGAAGGTTAGCGCCTAGCACCGCCAAAGCAGAGCAACGGCCGCCCTTATGAAGATAATCTAAATTGTCTATAACAAATGAAGCATCAACACAAGGCACTAGTTTTTCAATTTCTGCAACTATTTCCTCAGCAGGCATACCTTTTGCTGCCATTTCAGCTGCTGCTACAACCAAAAGTCCGCCACCTGTTGAAAGATTTTTACTGTCAATAACATACACGTTATCAAATTCTAAAGCGGCAAGGCGGGAATTGTTAAAGGTGCTTGACATTTCAGAGCTTATAGTAAAGTGAATTACAGATTTACCGGCATCTGCAAAAGGCTTAAAAAACTCTATACAGTCACTTACGTTTGCGGCTGCAGTTTTTGGTAATTCGCCTGTTTTGTCGTGATGGGCATAGATGTCGTCAGGTGTAATGTCCACCCCGTCGAAATAAGATTTATCACCTAAAGTAACCCCTAGAGGTATAATCGCAATATTATAGCGTTCTTTAAGTTCGGGGCTTAAATCACAGGTACTGTCACTGGATATAATTATATTGTTTGACAAAATAATTCCTCCCAATATTTGTTTGATTTTTTATACGGTAAAAAACCGCTGTAATATAAATACATTATATCATTCTTAAAAATTTATAGCAATACATTTTTTTAAAAAAGCCAAATTTCAATTGTAAATTTTTTGTTGACAAAAGTTACTGTATGTGGAAATAGTGCTAAAATTATGCAATTTATACAAAAAATGTCGAAAAACTTCTAATTTAGTATCTTAAAACTAACAAAAATCACTTGAAATGATGAGGTTTGATTGGTATAATAATAATGAGTTGCAGTGGGTTAATGTGTTTGCACACCTGTTGTTAAAATTTAAGGAGTTGCATTATGAAGGAAAAATTCGAAAAATTTAATATTACCGGTATATCTGATGCGTATGAGATATTCGGTTCTTTTATAGAAGGGAATACGGTTTTCTTTCGCCTTTGGGCACCGAATGCACAATCGGTTTCGGTTGTGGGTGATTTTAATGGTTGGGATAATAATGCAAATACAATGCTACCTGTGGGTGACGGTATATGGGAGGCTACAATAGAGGGTCTTTCTAATTATGATAATTATAAGTATGCTATAACAGGTTGTGATGGTAAAGTAGTGCTTAAGTCTGACCCGTATGCCAGACATTTTGAAACCGCACCGTCTAATTCTTCTAAAATTTATGCTAACGATAATTATAAATGGAACGATTCTGAGTGGATTAAAAAACGTGGTTCTGTAAATGTTTATGATTCACCTGTTAATATTTATGAGGTTCATGCGGGTTCGTGGCGCCGTTTTGAAGACGGTAACACCTACAATTTTGTAAAATTAGCAGAAGAGCTTTCCGAATATGTTAAAAAGATGAATTACACCCACGTAGAGCTTATGCCTATTACCGAGTATCCGTTTGATGGTTCGTGGGGGTATCAGGTTACGGGATATTTTGCGCCTACCTCACGTTACGGAACACCGGAGGATTTTAAAAAGTTTGTAGATATAATGCATAATAACGGTATAGGCGTTATTTTAGATTGGGTTCCGGCGCATTTCCCAAAGGATGAGTACGGACTTTATAGATTTGATTCTACCGCTTGTTATGAGTATTATGACACTAGAAAGGGCGAGCATAAGGAATGGGGCACTGCTGTTTTTGATTATGGTAAGCCACAGGTTAAGAGCTTTCTTATTTCAAGCGCAGTATTCTGGTTGAAGGAATATCATATTGACGGTTTACGTGTTGATGCGGTGGCATCTATGCTTTATCTTGACTATGGCAGAAACGACGGCGAGTGGATAGCTAACACTTATGGTGGCAGAGAGAATTTAGAAGCTGTAGAATTTTTTAAAGAGGTAAACAAAGCGGCGTTTGATGCTAATCCTAATGTGCTTATGATAGCAGAAGAATCTACCGCTTGGCCTATGGTTACCAAACCGCCCAAGGATGGCGGCTTAGGCTTTAACTTTAAATGGAATATGGGTTGGATGAATGATATGCTTAGGTATATGTCTCTTGACCCGTATTTTAGAAAAGATAATCACGATTGTCTTACATTCTCATTTTTCTATGCTTTTTCTGAAAACTTTGTACTGCCTATATCGCACGACGAGGTGGTGCATGGTAAATGCTCTATGATAAATAAAATGCCGGGTGAATATGAGGCTAAATTCGCTTCGTTACGTGCGTTTTATGCTTATATGATGGCGCATCCCGGTAAAAAGCTTTTGTTTATGGGTCAGGAATTCGCTCAGTTTATTGAGTGGAATTACAGCCAACAGTTAGATTGGTTGTTGCTTGATTATGATAAGCATAAAAACATGCTTGAGTTTGTAAGAACGCTTAACAAGTTTTATCTTGATAATTCACAGCTTTGGGAAATTGATTATTCTTGGGAAGGCTTCAAGTGGATTTCTAATGATGATAATTCTCAAAGTATAATAGCATTCCGCCGTATAAATAAAGCAGGCGAGGAAATAATAGCGGTTTGTAATTTTGTTCCGGTAGAGCGCAGTAATTATCGTATAGGCGTACCGTTTACAGGTAGTTATAAAAGAATTTTCTGTACTGATGATGTGGCTTTTGGCGGCAATACACAGCCACGCAGAGCGGGATATAAGGCTACCAAAAAGGCTATGCACGGATATGACTATTCTATTGAAATTGATATTCCGCCGTTGTCGGTAAGCTTTTTTGCTATGCCTGAAAAAAGACAAACTAAAAATACAGAAAAGAATAAAAACGATACCAAAAGGATTAAAAAAGTAAAGTAAGGTTATTTATAAATAGCGTTTCACATAATATTAGTAGATTACCGTGCTGCCGGCTTTTGTTGTGTTAAGCGACAGACGGAAAAATAAATGACGGGAGTGTTTTTATTGAAAAACAAAAAATGTGTGGCTATGCTATTGGCAGGCGGCCAAGGCAGTAGATTGGGCGTGCTTACAAGCAAAATTGCCAAACCGGCAGTGCCTTATGGCGGAAAATACCGTATTATAGATTTTCCGCTTTCAAACTGTGCTAATTCGGGCATAGATACTGTTGGTATACTTACACAATACAAGCCACTTGAGCTTAATGATTATATAGGTTCAGGCAAACCGTGGGATTTAGACCGAGTGAGCGGCGGTGTGCATATTTTGCCGCCATATCAAGGTCAGGACGGTGAGGGTTGGTATAAGGGTACCGCTAATGCGATTTATCAAAACTTGGAATTCATAGAGCGTTATAATCCCGAATATGTACTTATTCTTTCCGGTGACCATATATACAAAATGGATTATTCAAAGATGATAGAACAGCATACTGAATCGGGAGCGGCATGTACTATAGCTGTGCTTGAGGTTTCTTTGGAAGAGGCTACCCGTTTTGGAATTATGAATACCGATGAAAATGATGTTATATATGAGTTTGAGGAAAAACCGCCTCAGCCAAAAAGTAATCTGGCTTCAATGGGTATTTATGTGTTTAATTGGGATAAGCTTAGAAAATATTTAACAGAGGATGAGAAAAATCCTGACTCTGCAAATGATTTTGGTAAGAATATAATTCCAAATATGTTGAATGCGGGCGAGCTTATGAAGGTTTACCGTTTTAACGATTATTGGAAGGATGTTGGAACGGTTGATTCGCTTTGGGATGCAAATCTTGATTTGCTTAATCCTAAGCTTGACCTTAATTTGTCTGACAAGAATTGGCGCATCTATTCAAGAAATTCAGGCATGCCGCCTCAATATGTTTCTGAAAATGCAAAGGTAGAAAATTCACTTGTGACCGACGGTTGCGAAATTTACGGCAACCTTGATTACTCTGTTCTTTTTGAAAATGTTTTAGTAGAAGAGGGCGCAAGTGTAGACTATTCACTTATAATGCCGGGCGCAGTCATTAAAAAGGGTGCAAAGGTAAGATATTCAATAATTGCAGAAAATGTAGTGGTAGAAGAAAATGCTGATATAGGCGGCGACCCCGCAGTTGTGGGCGCTGAAGGTTGGGGAATTACCGTAGTAGGCGCTAATTTAAATGTTGGCAAAAATGCTAAAATAAGTGCAAATAAAATGATAACAAAAAATGTAGCAGAGGAGGAAGAAATATGAGAGCATCGGCAGTAGCAGGAATAGTTTTCGCAAACGCAGGTGATAATCTGCTTAAAAAGCTTACTTCAAAGCGTTCAGTAGCTTCCGTTCCGTTTGGAGCCAGATACCGTCTTATAGATTTTTCTCTTTCTAACCTTGTGAACGCAGGAGTTACAAGTGTTGGTATTATAACAAAAGAAAACTACCGTTCACTTATGGACCATGTAGGTAACGGTGTTCATTGGGAACTTGACCGTAAGAACGGGGGACTTTATCTTTTGCCGCCGTATCTTACCAGCGGTGTTAGAAAATATAACGGTACTGTAGATGCGCTTTACGGTGCCAGAGATTTTATCAAACGCTGCAAGTGTAACTATATTGTGCTTTTCCACGCAAATGTGTTGGCTAATATCAATATTTCGGCTGCGGTTAAAGAACACATTAAAAAAGAAGCAGATGTTACTATAATCTATCAAAACGGCGTGGTTGGCAAAGAAAACAGCGATAATATGTCGTTGACATTAGATAAAAATAATAACGTTACATCTTTAGATTTTGAGTTGGAAGCAGGCACAAAAACTGCATACGGTATAGGCGTTACAATAGTTAACCGTGATTTATTGTTAAGCTTAACCGAAAAAGCTTACGAGGAAGAGCTTACAAGCTTTTCTATGGATGTATTGGCAAAAAAGGTAAAGCAACTTAAAATAATTGGTGTAGAGCATAGCGAATATGTTGCTTTTTTAAAGAGTACGGACAGTTATTATAAGGCAAGCTTAGACCTGTTAAATCCACAGGTGCGCCGTCAGTTGTTTAATCCTGAACGTCCTATATATACTAAAACTCGTGATGATATGCCAACACGTTATGGAACAAAGGCTGATGTTAAGAACTGTTTGATTGCAGACGGTTGTGTGATTAACGGCACCGTTAGAAACTGTATTCTTTTCAGAGGTGTAAAAATCGAAAAGGGCGCTTTGGTAGAAAATTGTATACTTATGCAAGAAACCAAAGTAGGTGCTGACTGTCAGCTTAATAATGTTATATCTGATAAAAACGCCACTATAGGTGAGGGTATGGTTCTTAAAGGAACAGAGCAGAAGCATTTCTTTGTTAAAAAGAACCAAATAATATAATTTAAAGGAGTTTTCTATGAAAGTATTGTTTGCTTCAAGTGAAGCTTATCCATTTGCAATGTCGGGCGGTCTTGCAGACGTTGCAGGAGCTTTGCCAAAGGCTTTGAGGAAAAGATTTGTAGGTTGTCGTGTTGTTTTACCTCTTTATGCTTGCATTTCAGAGGAATTGCGTGAAAAAATGACCTTTGTGTGCAGTATTACTGTGCCTGTTGCTTGGCGACGTCAATATTGCGGTGTGTTTGAAGCACATATGGACGGTGTTATATACTATCTTATTGATAATCAATATTACTTTAATCGTGAAGGTCTTTACGGTCACTATGACGATGCTGAGCGTTTCGCCTTTTTCTCACGTGCAGTGTTAGAGATAATTCCGCATATTGGATTCACACCTGATGTTATACATTGCAACGACTGGCAAACCGCACTTATACCTGTGTATTTAGATGCTTTTTATAAGTATGACGAGTTATACAGTAATATTAAAACGGTATTTACTATTCATAATATACAGTATCAGGGTAAGTACGGATATGAGCTTACAGGGGATGTGTTGGGTCTGCCACCCGAAAAAGAAAGCCTTGTAGATTACGATGGCTGTATAAATCTTATGAAGGGTGCTATTCAGTGCTCAAATAAGGTGACTACTGTTTCGCCTACCTATGCTAACGAGATACTTGACCCTTACTATTCACACGGGTTAGACGGTATATTAAAAGAATTTACCTATAAGCTTACGGGAATAGTAAACGGTATTGATTGTGAGGTTTATAATCCTGAAACCGACCCGCTTATTTATAAGAACTACGGTTTGAAAGATGTTAAGGGCAAGGATTATAATAAGAAAATGCTTCAAGAAGAGTTAGGACTTCCGCAAAATGCAGATACACCGATAATCGGTATAGTTACACGCCTTGTTAAGCATAAGGGCATTGACCTTGTAAAATGTGTTTTTGAAGAGCTTTTAAGAGCAGATGTACAGTTTGCTATTCTGGGTTCGGGCGAATGGGAATTTGAAACATTTTTCCACGAAATGGCAGAAAGGTATCCTGATAAGGTAGGTTTGAAACTAGGATTCAAGCCACAACTAGCTCACAGAATTTATGCGGGAGCGGATATTTTCTTAATGCCTAGCCAAAGCGAGCCTTGTGGTTTGGCTCAAATGGTGGCTTTACGCTACGGTACAATACCGATTGTAAGAGAAACCGGCGGTCTTAATGATACTATCTCTGATAGTGGTGACGGTTTAGGTAACGGATTTACATTTAAATCTTATAACGCACACGATATGGAAAATACTGTATGGCGTGCTCTTGCGGGCTACAGCGATAAGAAGGGCTGGGCAATGCTTCGTGAAAGAGCGATGAAGTGCGATAATAGCTGGAAAGTTTCTGCAGGAGAATATATAAAGCTCTATAAAGATATTACGGCAAATTAAATTTAATATCAGGGAATTTAAAAAAGGGTTGCTAATTAATGGCAACCCTTTTATAATAGTCAATAGTGAGTTTTAAATATGAAGGTTCGAAATTTATTAATATTAAGAGGGATAGAAATGAAAAAACTATTTTCTGTTATTTTATCGGTGATTTTGATATTTTCTGCATTGCCGTTAGGTGTGTTTGGCTTAACCGCATCTGCTGCAATGGAAAATTACTATGATTATGAAATATCAAACGGTGAAGCCACTATTACCTATTGTAGCGATTATATAAGTGGTGATATAGTAATTCCTTCCTCTTTAGGTGGTTATCCTGTTACCAGTATAGGTTATGGTGTGTTTCGATACAACTCTTCAATTACAAGCGTTGTATTACCACAAGGTCTGAAAAGTATTAGATATAGTGCTTTCGATAACTGCTCTGCGTTGACCTCGGTTACTATTCCTGACAGTGTTACTAGTATTGATGATTGGGCTTTTTGTGATTGTACTTCACTTAATACAATCAATTTCCCTGATAGCGTTACAAGCCTGGGTGCCTCTGTTTTCTACAATACCGGATATTATAACAACCCAAATAATTGGGAAAACGATGTGCTTTATATCGGCAATTTTTTACTTGAAGCGAAAAGTTCACTTTCGGGATCTTATACAGTAAAAGATGGAACAATATCTATTACCAGCGGTGCCTTTAGAAATTGTGGTATAAGCTCAATTGCCATTCCTGTTAGTGTTACAAATATAGGATATGCGGCGTTTGAAGAGTGTTCTGCGCTTAAGACCGTATATTATTATTGTGGAACAGAAGAGGATTGGAATAAAATTTCTTTTGACTCTAACAATTGGCGTTTAACCGATGCTACAAGATATTATCATAATTTTGGTGATTGGCAGATAGTAGTTGACCCTTCCTGCGAGGCTGAGGGTGAGAAATATCGCATTTGCCATAATTGCGGCGAAAGAGAAAACGGAACCGTTCCATCTCACAATTTTTCAAACGGTATATGCACAGATTGTAATATGCTTTCCGAAAGTAAGTTTACCTATAACGTATCAAACGGAGAAGCTACCATTACAAGGTGTGATAGCACTATAAGCGGTGACATCAAAATTCCATCCACCTTAGGTGGGTATCCTGTAACTAAAATTGATAGTTATGTTTTTAGATACAACACTTCAATTACAAGTGTTGTTTTACCCGAAAGCATTAAGAGTATAGGTTACGAGGCTTTTTATAACTGTACTTCATTGAGCAAAATTAATCTACCTGAAAATTTAACCTACCTAGGCTCCGACGCTTTCTCATCCACCGCCTTGACTTCAATTGTAATTCCGGACTCTCTTACTGACATTGAAAGTAGTTGTTTTAAAAACTGCAGAAATTTAAAAACAGTCACATTAGGTAAAAATATTAAAACTATCCGTTCCAGTATGTTTGAAAATTGTAGTGCATTAGAAGAAATTACAATACCGGAAAGTGTTACTGAAATATGGTTTTATGCTTTTAGAAATTGTACCTCGCTAAAAACTGTTAATATGGGCGAAAATGTAAGGTCTATAGGTGACAATGCGTTTACTAATTGTGTTTCCTTGAAAACTTTATATATCCCTGGCGGTGTTACTACAATTGATCGTCTTTACGAAGGCTGTACCTCGTTAGAAAGTGTAATAGTTTCAGAAAATAATGCAGTATATTCATCTGTAGATGGCGTACTTTACAACAAGCAAAAAACCGAATTGGTTTCTTGCCCTATTGGAAAGACAGACAAGATTATTATGCCCGATAGCGTTACTGCTATATCTGAAAAAGCACTATATAACTGTGCAGGTGTTAATGAAATTGTTTTTTCGCCAAATATTACAGATATTGGCGCCAAAGCGTTTGACGGTACCGGATGGTTTAACTCTCTGTCGGACGGACTTGTATATATAAATTCCATACTATATAAAGCAAAGGGCAATCTGTCAGGAAAAATCACCGTAAAAGACGGAACTGAAATTATAGCACCATACGCCTTTGCAGAACAACAAAATATCACAGAGGTTGTTATTCCAAACGGCGTTAGTATTATAGAAGATTTTGCGTTTGAAAATTGTATAGCATTGGAAACGGTAAGCGTTCCTGATAGCGTGACCTTTATGGGCAGAGGAATTGTAAATAACACAGCATATTATAACAATCAGCCTGACGGTGTGATTTATCTGGGCAGGTTTGCTGTGCTTTACAAAGGTACTATGTCGGATGTAGTTGAAGTAAAACCAGGAACACTTGGAATTGCATCGTATGCATTTGCTTATCCAAGCTATAATTATTCTACATTTGAAAAAATTGTTTTGCCCGAAGGACTTAAATATGTTGGTGTGAATGCATTCTATGATTTTTATTTTACGGGTACAATAAATTTACCCGAAAGTTTAGAAATATTAAGCTCGGGTTCTTTCCGCTATGGCCCCGTAATATCAGGCAGAATCTATCTTCCTAATGTAAAATATGTCGGTGGCGGTTCTTTTTGGCATTGTACAAGAAATTTAGAAGAAGTAATATTTGGAGAAAAAGTTGAGTATATTGGAAGTGCGGTATTTGGCGATTGTGTAATGAATAATGTTTATATTTTAAATAGCGAAGCTGTTATAGAAGGTATACCTTTTCAAGTTGAAACTTCTTTCACTGTTCATTGCTATTATAATTCAACAGCAAAGCTTTATGCTCAAAAGCGTGGATATAACTATCAGATTATAAGAGTAGCATACGATGCCTCGGGCGACGGAAAGGTTAACGCTGGTGATTTAGTGGCTTTGCGAAGATATTTAATGGCGGATGAGGATATTTCACCCGATGCTGATTGTAACGCCGATAACCAAATCAATATTCTGGATATGGTTCGCTTAAAGAAACATTTAGTATATTGATTTCGCTGATTAAATTATAGTATACATATTATTTTTTGGAGAGAAATTTCATGTTAGAAATAATAAAGTCAATAATCCTTGGCATAATTGAGGGTATTACCGAATGGTTGCCCATAAGTAGTACAGGTCATATGATACTTGTTGATGAGTTTATACATCTTAAGACTACTGATGCTTTTAAGGATATGTTTCTGGTAGTTATTCAATTGGGAGCTATTCTTGCGGTTGTGATACTGTTTTGGAATAAGCTATGGCCTTTTCATTTAAAGAAAACCCAGGTGGTGCCGTTTTTCAAACCGGAGGAAGAGAAATTTAACGGTTTCAAGAAGTTTTGTAATAACTACGTATATGTAGACCGTTTTATACTTTGGTTTAAAATTTTATTAGCTAGTGTTCCGGCTGCAATACTCGGTCTTTTGTTCGATGATCAGATAGACGCTATGCTTACCGGTGACGGAAGAGCATATGTTGTTGCAACTGCACTTATAGTTTACGGTGTGCTATTCATTATAATAGAAAGCAAAAAATTCAAGATAAATGTAGATGATTTAGGTTTTCTTTCTTATCGTACCGCTTTATTTATAGGTATAATACAGTGCTTGGCTTTGGTGCCTGGCACATCTCGCAGCGGTTCTACAATTTTAGGTGCCATACTTTTAGGTCTTTCACGTACTGCGGCTGCTGAGTTTTCATTCTTCTTATCCGTTCCGGCAATGGTTGGCGGCAGCGGTATTAAGGTTTTGCAATATTTTGCTGACGGTAACGTGTTCTCCGGCGCAGAGCTTGCAATACTTATAGTTGGTATGGTGTCGGCGTTTATAGTATCTGTTTTAGCTATTAAGTTTTTGCTTTCGTACATACGCAAGCATGATTTTAAGGCTTTTGGATACTACAGAATAATTTTAGGTATAATAGTTATTGTGTATTTTGCTGTTTCGCAATAGCAATTTAATTTTAAAATTAGTATAAAAAGTTCTTGACCTTCAGGGGTAAGTGTGTTATAATACTATCACCTCTGAAGGGTTCTTTTTTTTTGCAAAAAAGAAACCGTTTGTTTGGGGCTTTATATATTGTGTGTTGCTTTTCGTTTCACCGCAAAATGTTGTGAAATGGCGCAATTATCAAGCTTCGAACCGAGGGAGGCGTTTACTTTTACAACAGTTTGAGTAAAAGCAAAAAATATTTCCGTAAAGCGGGAGGTGCCGATATGAGAGTAAAAATCACATTGGCTTGCACTGAGTGTAAGCAGCGCAATTACAACACAATGAAAAACAAGAAAAACGATCCGGACAGGCTTGAAATGAACAAGTATTGTAGGTTCTGTAAAAAGCACACCCTACACAAGGAAACAAAATAAGGAGGCTATTATGAAGACAGTTAATAAAATTTTACGTGTTTTGGTAATGGTTTTCGGTTTGGCTTCTTTGGTGCTTTTCTTTACTAAGTTCGTTACAATCAATTTGGGCGATACAAGTAAAGATTTCGTAGCAGCACAGCTTGCGTTCGGTAGTAAGGTTACAATATCAGGTACTGAGTATGATATGGCAAAATCTGCTGATATTTTACTCTGCTTCTGGTTAACTGCAATTGCATTTGTAATGAGCATTTTCTCATTCAAATCTAAAAAGTTACGCTATGCAGTTCCGGCAGTTGCTGTTATTGATGCTGTGTATATGTTTGTTGTAAAGTTCGCAGGTCCTGATAAATTCGTTGACCCACGTCCTTTATCATATACAGACATTACAGGTATGACCTATGCTCCGTTTGTATTGTTCCTTGCTATTGCTATTGCAGTTTTTGCAGTTTTAGCAATTGCTTATTTACTTCTTGATGATTATCTTGAAGTATTAGCATCTAAGGGTGAAAAACTTACAATTTTCAAGAGAGTTATTCGTTTCTTCAGAGATTATAAGAGCGAAGTTAAGAAGATTGTATGGCCTGGTTTCAAGGACGTTATTAAGAATACTGTTATAGTTCTTATAATGTGCTTGTTGGTTGGTATTTTAATTTGGCTTGTAGATTTCGGTCTTGGTCAATTGCTTAACCTTGTTTTAGGTCTTTAATACCTAGGGAGGTAAGTTAATGTCTGAAACTAATGAAGCTAGATGGTATGTCGTACATACCTATTCAGGATACGAGAATAAGGTAGCTAGCGATCTTGCTACTATGGTAGAAAGCCGTGGCATGCAGGATTTAATACAAGAAATTAAAATTCCTACGGAAACAGTTACAGAAATTAAGGAAGACAAGAAAAAGGAAGTAGAAAGAAAAATCTTCCCCGGTTATGTTATGATTAAGATGATTGTAACAGACGATAGCTGGTATGTTGTAAGAAACATACGTGGCTGTACCGGTTTCGTGGGTCCGGCTTCTAAACCGGTTCCGCTAACAGATGAAGAGGTTGCAGCTCTTGGCGTTGAAAAGCACAGCGTTGAAGTAGGCTACAAGGAAGGCGATAATGTTAAAATTATCAGCGGTCCTCTTGAGGGCTACTCGGGTACTGTTAAAACGGTTGATACCGCTAATAACAATGTATGTGTAGTTCTTTCCATGTTTGGTAGAGAAACTCCTGTTGAGTTAGAACTTGACCAGATTTCTTTGGCAGACGATTAATTTTGTTAATACGCAGAAATGCTTATTAAATGGCGGTTTTCGCCAAGCCCAAGGCACAGGCTTTTATAGTGCCACGGTGGGAGGGACGGAATATGACCGTTCCGCCAGGTGTTTTTCAAAACACTGTTACCACGAATATTGGAGGTGCAAATAAATGGCTTAGAAAATCACAGGTTACATTAAGCTTCAAATGCCTGCAGGTAAGGCTACACCGGCTCCCCCGGTAGGTCCTGCTCCCGGTCAGCACGGCGTAAACATTATGGCGTTCACTAAGGAGTGCAACGAAAGAACAAAGAATGATGCAGGTCTTATCATTCCGGTAATC
>JAZREW010000055.1:0-4686 GCA_045661005.1 Acutalibacteraceae bacterium
ATTGCTTGCCCTCACTGCGGTTCACATGACTTTACAGATATCAGAAAGTTTAACCTTATGTTTAAAACCTTCCAAGGTGTTACTGAGGATAGCACATCTACCCTTTATCTTCGCCCTGAAACTGCACAAGGTATTTTCGTAAACTTTAAAAACATAGCTCGTACTACACGTAAAAAAGTTCCTTTTGGTGTGGCTCAAATTGGTAAATCATTCCGTAACGAAATTACACCCGGTAACTTTATTTTCCGTATACGTGAATTTGAGCAGATGGAGCTTGAATTCTTCTGCAAACCGGGTACCGACCTTGAATGGTTCGAATTCTGGCGTTCTTATTGCAGAAAGTGGTTGTTAGATCTTGGTATGGATGAAGATAGTCTTCGTCTTAGAGATCATGACCAGGATGAGCTTTGCTTCTATTCAAAAGCTACTACCGACTTTGAGTTTATGTTCCCATTCGGCTGGGGCGAGCTTTGGGGCGTTGCTGACCGTACTGATTACGACCTTACTCAGCACAGCAACCATTCAGGTGAGGCTATGGAATACTTTGACCCCGAAACAAACGAAAAGTATGTTCCTTATGTTATTGAGCCTTCTTTGGGTGCAGACCGTGTGCTTTTAGCATTCCTTTGCAATGCTTATGACGAAGAAGTGGACGAAAAGGGTGACACACGTGTTGTAATGCACTTCCACCCTGCTTTAGCACCATTCAAGGCTGCTGTATTACCTCTTTCCAAAAAGCTCTCAGAAAAGGCTACAGAGGTATATGCAGAACTTTCCAAATACTTCTCTGTTGACTTTGATGATGCGGGTTCTATAGGTAAGCGTTACCGCAGAGAAGATGAAATTGGTACACCTATTTGTATCACATACGATTTTGATTCACTTGAAGATAATTGCGTAACCGTTCGTGACCGTGATACTATGGAGCAAAAACGTATTCCGATCGCTGAGCTTAAATCGTACATTGAAAAGGCTATAGAATTCTAATATATTCTACAATATCGAATAGGAGAAAACAGTATGACTCAAATTTTAACTATGGCAGCTATGCTTTTAGGCGGTCTTGCATTCTTCCTTTACGGAATGAACGCAATGTCAGGCGGTCTTGAGCAAATGGCAGGTGGCGGTCTTGAGCGCACAATGAACAAGGTTACCTCTAATGATTTTTCCGGTTTCTTTTTAGGAGCAGGCGTTACCGTTGCTATTCAATCCTCTTCAGCTTTTACTGTAATGTTAGTAGGCCTTGTAAACTCAGGTATTCTTGAATTCAGCAATAGCTTTGGTATGATAATGGGTTCTAACGTAGGCTCAAGGCTTACCGCTTGGCTTTTAAGCCTTGCAGGCATTGGTGAGGGAAATTTCTTTATAACATTACTTCAGCCTATGACCTTTGCCCCAATTCTTGCCTTTATAGGTATAATTTTGCGTATGGTAAGCAAGTCTGAAAAGAAGCAGGATTTAGGTATTATATTCATAGGTTTTGCTATTCTTATGTTTGGTATGGAGCTTATGAGCGATTCTATGAAATCTGTACGTACGCTTGACGGGTTTGACACATTCTTAGCCACACTTAAAAGCCCTATAATAGCACTTCTAATTTCAACTATTTTTACAGGTGTTATTCAGTCATCTGCGGCTACAATTGGTATTGTTCAGGCATTAGCACTTTCAGGCGGTATTACTTGGCAAATGGCTATACCACTGGTTCTTGGTGCTAATATAGGTACCTGCGTTACAGCACTTATTTCTTGCGTTGGTACTAATAAGAATGCAAAGCGTGTTGTTGTAATGCATTTTTCTGTAAATGTTTTCGGTTCATTGCTTTGTATGATTATTATGTATATTATGCGTGCCTTTGGTGTAGGTGTTCTTGCGGCAGAGATAACAATGGTAGGCGTAGCTATAGTTCATACCATGTTCAATGCAGTTACTACTGTTGTTTTACTACCTGTTAAAAAGCTTTTAATTAAATTCTGCGAGTTTGTTGTTCCCTATAAAGAGGAACAAACTCATACCGTTTTCTTGGACGAGCGTATATTTAATAATACTCCCCTCGCTGTTAACGAGTGTCATCGCCTTGCTACCGAGATGGCAGAAATCACAAGAGAAGCAATTCACCATTCTATTGACCTTTTAACAAATTTCAGTGAAGAAGGCGCAGAAGAAATTAGGTTTGCTGAAAACCTCAGTGATAAATATGAGGACAAGCTTGGCACATACCTTGTTCGCCTGAGCGGTAATCAGTTAGCCGAAAACTATTCTCACTCTGTGGCACGTATGTTGCATAGCATAAGCGATTTTGAACGTATCGGTGACCATTCGCTTCATATTGCAAAATTAGCCGAGGAAATGCATACCAAAGGTATAAAATTCTCTGACGAGGCATATTCTGAGCTTTCAGTAATTACATCTGCTATAAAAGAAATTATTGATATGACCGTAGCTTCGTTCAACAATGATGACCCTGAAGCCGCTTCACACGTTGAACCGCTTGAGCAGGTTATTGATAAGCTCAAAAAACAGCTTAAGAAAAAGCATATTACAAGACTTCAAAACGGAGACTGCACTATTGAACTCGGTTTCATTCATACCGACCTTCTCACAAATTATGAACGTATTTCTGACCACTGTTCTAATATCGCAGTGTATACAATGCAATTACCTACTGATACACTTGATGCTCACAAATATCTGCGCAGTATTAAAAATGCTACTGCAGGCGAATTCGTTGAAGACTATAATATGTACGACAGTAAGTATAGCTTAAATAATTAAGCATATAATTTTTAAACAGGCAAGAAAATTCTTGCCTGTTTTTTTATTGGTAATTTTTAAAACCCTCACCTATTATTTCGCCGGCATCACTCACTACTATAAAAGCATTTTCATCATACTTATTTATCACCTCATAAACAGATGCCACCTCGTACCGCCTTACTGTGCAAAGCAAAAGCGAGCGTTCTTTACCCGTATAACCGCCCGTAGCTTTAAGCACGGTTATTCCACGTTTTAATATCACATTAATATCTCTGCAAACCTCTATAGGACATTTTGTAATTATAAAAATCATCTTGCCCTTGTCTGCACCGTAAAGCACCATATCCATTACACGAGAAGTAGCATATATAGAAATAACTGAATAAAGCACACTTTCAATATTGCGGTAAGCTAAAGCCGCAAAAGCAATTACCATCGCATCTATTAACAAAATAATTTTACCAACCGTAATATTCCTGAAACGAATATTAATAAGCTTTGCAATTATGTCTATTCCACCTGTAGTAGCACCTCTTAGCATAATTAAGCTAATGCCCAACCCCATAAGAATGCCACCAAACACCGCAGCCAATATTTTATCTATAACAAATTTTGGTAATACTAAATCTGTTACCGTAAGCGAAAACGAAAGTATAATCGTAGCTATGGCAGTTTTCGCTATAAAACTACCGCCAAACTTTAAAAAGCCTAAAATTAAAATAGGTATATTCAGTAAAAAAAGCACTAATCCGCTAGGCAAAGCAAATAAATAATTCAAAGCCGTAGCCACACCCGTTATCCCACCTGGAGATATTTCGTTTATAGATACAAACATAGTAACTGCCGAAGAATAAATAAATGCACCAAGAAAATACATTAGTATATCTTTAAAAGTTTTAATTAATATTTTTCTGTTCATAATTTTTCACCTAAAAAAAGATATACTTTAAGTGTACCCCTTTTTATTGTTAAAATTGCATTTTAAAAATTAAAATCAAAATGTATCATTCGCCCCTTTTAACTAATACTAATGCAAGGGGGTTTTCACTATGGATAATGCCGAAAACACAAAACAAACAAACGATAAAATAGAAGAAATTAAAGAGATGGGGTCGCTTACAACCTTTGGCGGAAAGCATAAAATATACTGTCTTACCATAATAGGCGAAATAGAGGGTCATAGCATTTTGCCCGAACAAAGTAAATCTACCAAATACGAACACGTAATACCTCAGCTTGTGGCTATAGAGCAAAGCGATGAAATAGAAGGTCTTCTTGTTATATTAAACACCGTTGGCGGAGATGTAGAAGCAGGACTTGCCATTGCCGAACTGATTTCAGGTATGAAAAAGCCAACCGTATCTTATGTTTTAGGCGGTGGTCACTCAATAGGCGTACCACTTGCAGTTTCTGCTAAAAAATCCTACATTGCATCATCGGCCACTATGACGGTACACCCTGTACGCACTACCGGACTAGTTATAGGCGTTCCGCAAATAATGAACCATTTCGCACGTATGCAGGCAAGAATCACCGACTTTGTTGTACGTAATTCAAATATAAAAGCCGAACAATTCACTAAGCTAATGATGAATACCGAAGAACTTATAACAGACGTAGGTTCGGTGCTATCGGGTGAAATGGCGGTAAAAGAAGGAATTATAGACGAAGTGGGTTCGCTAGGCGATGTAATAGATGGGCTTTATAATCTTATAGAAGAACAAAACAGTTAAACTATTTATATAATTTTAAAAAAGCAGCCACCCTATACAATCAGTACAAGGGTGGCTACTTTTTTTACAACATTGGTACCAAAATCATTTTTCCTTCAAGCAAGCATTCACTTTCAAGACCGTTAATCTTCATTATTTCTTCTACACTTGCATTGTATATTCTTGCAATATCCCATACACATTCATCTTTTGTAGG
>JAZREW010000056.1:0-31253 GCA_045661005.1 Acutalibacteraceae bacterium
CGGCGAATACACAATTCCTGTAATAATTGGCGATAAGAGCTATAATACTGCTATTGACATTGTTATGAATGCTAATGCAGATTATAGAACTGTAGCTCCTATGGGTGTTCGTTATACTTATACTGTAAGCGGACTTGAAAGCTTAGAAGCTGATGAAAATGTTGCAAGCGTTGAGCTTGGTACATTGATTGTTCCTAAGGATGTAATTGCTAACGGTCTTACTCATTTTGAGTTAGATATGACCGGTGCAACATATATTGACGTTCCGGCAGTTTATGTTGAAAATAATACTGTTAAAGCTGTTCTTTCTAATATTAAGACAGAAAACTTAGCACGTGATTTCTCGGCTATAGGTTATGCGTTAATTACTTATACTGATGGCGCTATCAGATATGTTTATGCAGATAATTATGTTACTGTAAATCCAATAGCATTGGCAAATGCAGAAATCAATAACGATGCATTAACAGATGATGAAAAGGCTGCTTTGGAATCTGTAATAGATGCGGCTGAAGATAATGCACAAAACTGGATTGATACACAGTACAGCAGTAGCGATGCTATAGCTGCTACAATGAGAAACGATATTCTTTCATCAGCAGCCGGTGCAATTGATACTACCGTTTACACAGGCGAAACCTATTATATAAACCAGGAAAACTTTGAAACATACAAGGCTATGCTTTCTCAAATTCCTGCTGGTTCTATCGTTCTGTTTGAACGTGGTGGCACATACCGTGTAGGCGGAATAGATGTTCCTGCTAACAATATTTATTTTGGTGCTTACGGCGAGGGTGCTAAACCTAATATTTACGGTTCAATTAAGAACTTTGCAGAGTCTGTTTGGACAAATGAAGGCGAAAATATCTGGTCCGTTTCAGATGTAACCAAATTAGATAATAATGACGCCGGTATTGTTATCTTTGATGATGGCAAAATGGCAGGTACTAAGAGAGCAACATTAGCTGAAGTTACATCAGAAGGTGACTTCTGGTACAATGGTGTTGGTAAGGTTTATGTTTATAGCGAAAGCGATCCTTCAACCTTATGGAATAGTATTGAAATTGGTGTAAACGACCATATAATTGAAGTTTTAAATGTAAACGGCATTACAATTGATAACCTTAACATCAGATATGGTGGCGCTCACGGTGTTTCTATAGATAACGCTGTAGGTGTTACAGTTACAAACTGCGAAATTGCTTATGTTGGCGGCTCTTATATGACACATATTGAAGATTTCGTAACACGTTATGGTAACGGCGTTGAGCTTTGGTGCGAAGGCAGTGACATCTTAGTTGATAACTGCTGGATACATCAGATTTACGATTCAGGTCTTACCCACCAGGGAACAGGTAGTGCAAACGCAGGCACATTGTTTGATCAAAAGAATATAACCTTCTCTAACAACCTTGTAGAATATTGTGCTTTGGCTGCAATTGAATATTGGACTTCTTCTTCAGGAAGCTCTACAGATTTCAATACACTTGAGAACATTAACTATGTAGGCAACGTTCTTAGATTTGCCGGTTATGGTTGGGGTACTCAGGGTGTAGAAAGAACCGGTTGGATAATTAAGACTTCTAACGATTGTCTTAATAAAATAGTTAAGGCTGAGGATGATACTCATACCTTCTATATTACAGGTAACGTTCTTGACACCGGTAAATATGGTCTTATGGATACAGCAGGTAACAACTATTCTTCTGCAAGACCTATTCTTTCAGGCAACACCTATATTCAACCAGTTGGAAGCGTTTTCGGAAAACTTAATTCAGGTTACGAAGGCGGTGCTTCTACAGGTACTATTGAATACATTGTTGATGAGACTATAGAAACTATAATTTCAACAAAATTCAAGGATCAAACTGCTATCTTAATAGTATATTAAATTTATAATGGTAATCAGGGAATTTCTCGCTTTTTGCGGGGAATTCCCGTGCCGGTTAACAGATATTTATTATTTTGTTACGACATTAGATATCAAAAGGTGAAAATATGAATAAAAAGATTATATCTGTGTTTTTAGCTTTGGTGCTTATAGTCTCCTCCTTTGCGGGTGTGGCTACTTTTGCTGAAAATACAGAAAACATTTCTAAAAATTCAGCTACCGATGATAATGCAGAAATAATTTATAATTCGGCAGTAGAATATTTGGAAACGGTAGGCAATACTGCAACGCAGGAAGGTTTAACAGAAGCTTTAGCTAAGGTTGACAATAAGGCTACTGTTGAAGAATTCTTCATAAAGCACGCCGTAGACGGTGTGTATGATGAATCTACCGATTATCCGCTTTCTTTTTTAGGATATGACGGATATGTTTCTGCAGTTGTTTCTATAAACGAAACAAAAATAGGTGTTGCGGCTTCTATACCTCATACTGATGAAAATTTAGGAAACCTTACAGTTGATGTGTATTCGGATTCTAATACAAATTTCAAAAAGAGTAACAGTGGATATATTACGGGTTATACTGGTAATGCAGAAAAATTGGTAATACCATCTGATTATTCGGGTAGAATAAATTGGGCGGCAAGCACTTCAAACAATACTGTAAAAGTAATGATTATTGGTGACGATAATAATGAAATGACAGTTACTGTAGGTACTAATTTTAAAAAATTCTCTTCTCTTGAAGCGGTAATATTACCCGAAAGAATTAACGGCATTGTTTCGGTAGGTGCTTTATCTTCTTGTGAAAATCTTAAGTATGTAAAGCTTCCGCATAAAATTAGCAAGCAAAGTAATGTTTCGCTTTGTAATGGTGTTTTCCAAAACAGCAGTAAGCTTAAAGCCGCATATTGCCCATGCTGTGGAAAAATGCCTGAGGCTATTTATGGTTCAGATGTATTCACAGGTACGGCTATAAGAGATTATTATCTTCCTGAGAATATATCTTATTCAAGCGGTGTTACTGCAGAGAGTACATTTGGTGTTGAACCTACATACACCGGCGGTAGTACGGTTATTATGACAGATGAGCAACAAAAGTCAGCTAATCTCACACGTGCTGCTACTCTTGCAATGCAAAAATTGTTTGATTATGAACTTTTGGCAACAGATAATAAGGATACTCTTCTTAATGTTGCTAAGTCGGGATATGATACTTTAGAGTCTACAGAAAATATTTCTGCTGACTTTAAAGATACATTGATAATTGATGGCGAAAAGGCACAGGGTATACTTTACATTGCTCAAAACGATGTTGAAATTCCGATAAATTATTTTTATAATCCTAATGCAGGACTTTTATCGATGAGCATTGAAGGCTACGACTTTACACCTGCATTTAACCCTGAAGTTACCGAATACTCTTTGTCTGTTCCTTATACAGTTGAATATGTTAAGATTTTACTACACGCTTTTAATGGTGCAACAGTTAAAAGTATTACAGGCGATACCGGTTTACAACCTGATATGGAAAATGAGCTTATAGTTGATACCGTATCTAAAAATGGCACACCGGTAAAATATACAATAAAAATTAAGCGCTTGGCTTTAAAAACCGAGCTTAATGAAAAGGTTTTAAAAGCGTTTAAAGAATATGTTGAAACCGCAGGTAATAATACCGAACTTGGAAAGATGGTAGCATTTGTTAATGGAAAAATCGCTCCTGCTACTGTAAGTGTATCAGAAGAGGAATTTTTCATACGTCATGCTGTAGACGGAGTGTTTGATGAGGATCCCGATGAAAGCACAAGACTTTCTATTCCTGGTAATGATGGTTATGTATCTGCCGTATTCAGAATAATTGAAGAAGGTCAGGTTGTTTCTATTGTTGGCGGTGTGGATGTTATACCTCATACCGAAACAAATTTAGGAACACTTACAAAATCAAAAGAAGAAGATTTTGTAGTTGATGCTGATGGTAATCTTATAAATTACACAGGTGATGCCGAAAAAGTTATAGTGCCTTCTTCTGTAAATGATATTATTACAACAGGCGCTAAAGATAATGAAGGTCTTAAAAAGGCTATTGTGCTGGTTACTAAAAATTCTGGTACAATTATTAAAAAGTTTGCTTTTGAAAGTGATATGAATGGTGCATACGGTTGGGTTAACCTTGTGGCTGCTGATCTTTCAAATAACCTTACTTTTGGTGAAGGTTGTTTTTCAAAACTGCCCGCACTCAAGTATGTGAAGCTTCCTCAAAGCGCAGGAACAGGTAGGTATATAGACTATGGCGCCTTTAAAGATAATGTTAATTTGGAAAATATTAACTTGCCTAATAGAACATCTTTAATGGGCGTTGTATTCAGAAATACTGCAGTAAGAGATTTTTATGAGCCAAATGCTTTGAGCAGACCTCGTAAAGACCAGTATAATGACTATGATCAGCCATCTTTCACAGAGGGTTCCAGAGTAGTAATGACTTATGCTCAACAGCAGACTGCAACTCTGACTCGTGCAGCAACTTTGGCACAAGCAGTTGCCGATACACTTGTTTTAAGTGAAAATGATGATGCTACATCAGTGCTCTCTAAAATTGCCGCTTCTTACAACCAGTTAAATACAGAAATTACAGCTGATTGGAACGGTACTTTTGTAAAGAATGGCGATAAAGCAAACGGTACTTTAACATTAAAGTATAAAGATGCTGAAATTGATATTAATTTAGAATGTGATAATAGTAAAGGCTTAGAGGATTTATATATCGCCGATTACGAATTATCACCAAAATTCAGTGAGGATGAAACCGAATATAACCTTACGGTAAAAAATGGTGTTACCTCTTTGGCGCTCACCAAAGTATTGTATCCCGGGGCAGAGGTTATTTCTGTTGAAGGCAACTCCGATTTTGCAGTGGGTGATGCTAACCTTGTTACAATTAAGGTTAAGGCGAAAAACGGAAATGTAAAAACATATACCATTTCTGTTACAAGAAAGGCTCCTACAACATTTGATGAAATGGTGGAAGAGATTAAGAATAATATAAGCGGCGTTGAATTTACAAACGGCTCTAATATTAAGTCTATAGAAACTGTTATAAATAATGTTATTAAGGGCGAGCCTTTTGAGTATAAAACCAAAGATTTCTATCTTTACAAGGCTATTGGCGGCGCTACTGAAAATAACTCTGAAGTTTTAGTGCCTGGACATAACGGATACATTACTGCTACAATAGAATTGAGCGGTGCCGGAAATACACAAATTATTCCATTAAAAGCCACAGTAATACCAGATATGGAAGATTACACTTTTAATAGCGTATCAAAAGCAGATGATTTCGAATTATCGGCTGACGGTAAGACCTTGCTGGCTTATAAAGGAATGGCTGAAAAGGTTGTAATTCCTGAGGGCGTAGAGTTTATTGATGAACTATATTTGTTCGCTGACCCTATTGGAATAAAATGTATGATATTCCCCGATAGTCTTAGAGAATTACCAATGTCATTGTGCTATCTTATGACAGACCTTGAAGTTGTATACATGGGTGACAATGTGGTTAAAGTGAATGCGGGCGCATTTATGTATTGTACATCTCTAAAGTATATAAGACTTTCAGAAAACTTGCCTGAAATAGGAAGTACAATGTTCTCTAACTGTATTTCTTTAGGTCAGTTGTATATTCCACAAAGTGTAACCAAAATCAAATCAAACGCTTTTTATAAATCGCTTATAAGAGATGTTACATTATCTGCTAATGTTACATATGTAGGGGACAATGCTTTTGGTTGGTGTGTAAATTTCGGTACTTATTTCTCAAATGTATCACAAGGCTCTATCATAAGCAAAGAAAAAGCCGAATATATACACAATAATGTTGTTAAAAAGTGGGCTTACAATAATGGTAAGCGAGTTCCCAGAACAGTAACAATACTTAATAATGAAGCTGAATTAGATGCTGTAGTATTCCCCGGTGACGAAACAGGTTCTTGGGGTATAAATGCTGTGAGAGCAGCAGAAAATTCAACAGCAGCAAAACATATTGCCGCTTTAGGCGATGGCGGTAGCTTTGTTGCTGCAAAGAAAAACTTTGAAATTCTTAAAATGCCGATAGTTGAAGCGGTAGCTCGTGCACAAATTGTGGCTGACGGTATACAGCTATTGCAAAGTGATACCGCCGATACAGCTAAATCTATTATAGAAGCCGCATATTTGTGTAGTGATATCAGCGAAACTAAATGGACAGAACCATTCAAGGTTTCGGGCGATAAAATTACAGGCGTTCTTTCGTTGATAGATTCTGTAGGCACGGTTTGGGATATAGTAATTGATACTAAGGTTTTTGTTCCTGCGGCTCCTATAGAAGAAGATGGAGATCAAGATGTTGAGAAATATCCGACAGATGATTTTGATTTTGATGATAATTATCAAAATGATGATTTAACTTATGATTCCGACGAATATTTTGAGATTTTTGAAACACAAAATGAATCTGTAGAAGAGGCTACCGGCGAATGGAAAACAATAAGAAGAAAGCTCAGAACTAAAATGAGAAGACCGGGTGAGGTATATTACTATTTCCCTGTATGGGCTTGGATTCTTACAGCTCTTGGTACAATATTAATTATTGGTGCAGCAATATTCACAGTAATACTTATTAAACGCAAACGCCAAAAAACCGTACTGAATAATTGATTTTTTTATAACTCGTTACTCTATATTATAATTTGAAAATTTAGAATATTTTTGGTATTATTGAAACGGGTATAAAAAAGCGAAGATAATTGAATATCGAAATAGTGTGGAAACGCACTATTTCGATATAACCGTTAACATAATAGAATAACGAGATTAAAAAAATTTACTAAGGAGAGAATTATGATTCTAAATATAAACAATCTCTCTCGCAGTCAAGTAAGATTTGCGGAGCATATTGGTATAGACACAAGCATTGACGGATGCGTTTTGAATTTTCAAGAAGCGGATAATCTATTTGTAAAAAGAGAAAACAATACTATTACAATAGGATATTCTAAAAAAAGCGAAATGTATCGTGGAATGGCTTTGTTGAAATCGCAAATCGAAGATGGAGAAACAATCAATCAACCAAGTAGATTTGATTCTTTAGCTGCTTTTGCTGACTGTTCTAGAAATGCAGTTTTAAAAACAGAAACAGTTAAGAATTTTATAATGGATATAGCTGCTCTCGGTTACAATGAACTTTATCTCTATACTGAGGATACTTTTGAGATTAAAGAGTATAGTTATTTTGGACATTTAAGAGGTAAATATTCTGAAGAAGAAATTAAAGAGCTTGATAGTTTTGCTTTAGAATACGGTATAGAGCTTATTCCTGCGGTACAGACTTTAGCTCATTTGAATGCGGCATTTCATTGGAAACAATTTGATGAAATTAGGGATACTACCGATATTTTACTGTGCGAAGATGAAAAAACATACGAATTTATAGATCGTATGCTTGCTACTTTGCGAAGAATGTATACAACCGATAAAATCAATATCGGTATGGATGAAGCCCATATGTTAGGATTGGGTAAATATCTTGATAAAAACGGTTACCACGACAAAATGGAAATTTTCTTAAAGCACATTTCTCGTGTTATGGAATTAATCGAGAAAAACGGCTTTAAGAAACCTGTTATGTGGAGCGATATGTTCTTTAAAATAGCCTGCGGAAAATGTAATTATGATGCATTGAACGCTGAAGAGTTCAGTAAAGAAACATTGGATTTAATACCTGATAATATGACGTTGGCTTATTGGAATTACAGCGGTATTTCTCAGGAATATTATGATAATATGTTTGAAGCGCATTTAAAAATGGGAAGAGAAATTGTCTTCACCGGTGGATTTAAAAAGTGGTGCGGTTTTTGTCCTAATTTAAAGGCTTCTTTTGCTTCTTCCAGAATAGCTTTAAACAGTATTTTTAAATATAACATTAAAAAGGCAATAGTAACCGGTTGGGGTGATGATGGTGCGGAATGCCCATTGTATGCTATGTTGCCTGGTCTTGTGTTGTATTCTGAAAAATGTTATACAAATGATATGAGCGATGAAGCTATAAGCAATAAGCTTGAATCTGTTTTTGGCTATACTTTGCAGAATTTTATGGCTTTAGAAAAACCAAACAGACTTCCGGATGTAGAGCTGGAAAGCGAAAATATAGTGGCTAATTCTGCAAAAATAATTTTATGGAATGACCCGCTTTTAGGTCAATACGATAAGCATATTTTAGAGGGTACTAATGAATATTTCTCTAATATGCTAGAAGAACTAAGAGAATGTATGAATAGTGAAAACCGCTTAAATTATGTTTTTGAAAATGTATATTATTTGAGCGAAGTATTGGCTTTGAAATCTGAAATAGGTAACAAGCTTTACAAGGCTTATCAAGCAAAAAATCTTGATGAGTTGCGTAATTTGAAGAATACTGTTTCTGTGATTGTAGAGCGTTTAGATAAATTCCACAAAGTGTTCCGTAAGAACTGGAATAAGGAAAATAAAGTTTTTGGATTTGATGTTCAAGATATTAGATTTGGTGCGCTTAGAGCAAGACTTGTATATACTGAAGAAGTTTTGGCGCAGTATCTTGATGGCGAGGTTGATGCAATACCCGAGCTTGAAGAAAAAAGACTTTATATTGACTGTAGAGACGAAGGTGACAATGGTTCTTTACATATTTATCAAAATATGTGGAAAAAGATTGTTACGGTAAACGTACTGTAAAGATATTATAAAAAGCAAGACTGTCTTACTACCTGCGTAGTGAGACAGTCTTTTACTTTTATTGTGTTTTTCGGTTTCTTGGTGATTTCATGCTGACAGTAGCAGTACCCGATTTATATAATTCTTCGGGTATATTTAATCTAAGTTTAAAATCGCTTATGTTTTCTTTTTCTAGTTTAGTGAATAGGCGGGAAAAATAACTTGGATTTTCAAACCCCAGCTCATATGATATTTCTTTAACCGATAGAGCGGTGTTATTTCTGATTAAACTTTTTGCGTAGTTAATTTTAAACCTGTTAATATACTGCGTAGGTGTTACACCTAATTCGTTTTTAAAAAGTCTTATAATGTGCTGAGGCGTAATGCCACAAAAGTCGCTTAGGTCTTTAAGTGTTATGCTCTGTTTGTAATTTTGATTTATGTAAAGAATGGCTTTTTTAATTTTAGGCGGTACAGGCTTATCAATTTTGGTGCTCATATCGCTTAATAAATCCTTAACCGTGCTTTGCATGGCATGCGCCAGTATTTCAGAAAAGTGCAGCGAGATTATAAAACCGCTTTCAATTCTTTGCGAGGTTATTTCTTTTATTATTTTATCTGCAAGCGAAACGGCAGTTTTATCGAGCAAGGTATGTTGCTTTATATATAAGGTTTTAAGCGGTTCAAACCTGTTTTTTGCTGAATTAATAATAGTAGTATCAAGCTCTTTTTTTCGTTTTTCTAGTATGGATATAACATCGGAATTTTCAACCTCTGATATAGGGGTGTCGGTTTTGAAATGAAAATAGTAAAAACAGGCTGATTTATTGTTCTTTGGTTTTCTTAAATATTGCTGGCCTGCGGGTATAAAAATCATTTCGCCGTTCTTTACATTAAAATCTGTATTGTTAATATTAAAGATACATTCGCCACCAGTTACAAGAACAAGAAGATTTTCGGGCTCAACTGTATTCCACACCGTTTTACGCTCTATTTTATAAGCATTTGAAACTACCGGAAGTTTTTCAATATCTGTAACAAATATCATTGTAATTCCTCGCAAATGTTAATATTGTGCATCAAATTGATAGATTTGTTTATTTACCATTATAGCATAAATTGTTAAAATGTAAATGATGAATTTAATGGAGGTGTCCTTAATGGGAAAGAAACAGTGGAAGGTAGCAGTGGTAGGATGCGGATTTTTTGCAAATATCCAGTATTTTCCCCACATTGAAAAGGAGGCTAATGCCGTTTGTGTTGCGGCAGTAGATATTGTTTACGAGCGAGCTTTAAAGGCTTGTGAGAAATATGGAATTCCTAACGCATATCACGATGTATATGAGCTTATAGAGAACTGTGATTTTGATATTGTTATTGATGCGGCTTCTATTCAGGCGCACCATGAAATCAATATGGCAGTTTTAAAGGCAGGTAAGCATCTTGTAACACAAAAACCTGCTGCACCATCGGTTGAAATGTTAACTGAACAGATTGAAACAGCTAAGGCAAATAAAGTTAATTTTGTGTGCGTGCCTATTCATCCAATGCGTTATGATATTGCTATTCCAAAGCAGATGATGGCAGATGGCACCATAGGTAACCCCTATTATGTTAAATGTAATTTGGCACATGGCGGTCCTGAATACTTCCAATATAGAGACGTTGATCCTACTTGGTTTTTCGAAGAGGGTGCAGGCGCACTTGTTGATATGGGTGTTCACGGTCTTCAGATTGTCACAAGTATATTTGGACCTGCAAAGCGTTTTTCTTGTATGGCAAAGGTAACAACTCCTGATCGTGAGGTTCGTTCTGGTGATTTTGACGGACTAAAAATTAAGAGCGATATAATTCCTGACCATTATCTTATTACGCTTGATTTTGGCGATAACAAAATGGCTTTTGTTGATACAGGATTTTCTCAGAAAGCTTCTAAATCACCTCAAATTGAAATTTTTGGTGATTTGGGAACAATCTCCTTTACTGAGCCTTACATGGGAAATCCTATACCTGAGGTATATATGGATTGTCCTGAAAAAGGAATCAGAGGTTGGATTAAACCTATGGAATGGGTTGCACCGCCTAAAAAGCTCATAAGCCAGTGCTGTTGTTTAAGAGATATTATAGATTCTATTGAAAACGAAACAGAGCCGGTTCTTTCTGCTGAGCATGCACGTCATGTTCTTGAGATTATGTGCAAGATACCCGAGGCAATAAAAGAAGGAAAAACAATCGAGCTTGAAACAAAATTTTAAGGAGTGTTTTTTGAGTTTATGAAAAAGCTTACAGTTGCGCTAATAGGTCTTGAACATATACACAGTATGTGTTTGTATGAGGAGTTTTCCAAGCATCCTGATAAGTTTGAAATTATTGGATGTGCAGATGTTCCGCCTATTGAGGATGATATTGTTGAAGATATTCAAGTGCGTTTAGAGAGAAATTTGCAAAACGGACTTGCAGACGGAATAAAAGTTTATGACGACTATATGGAGCTTGCAAATCTAAAGCCGGATCTTGCATTGGTATGCTCTAATATGAGAAGCTATCCTTGGGTTGTTGAAAAGCTACTTGGAATGGGAATCAATACTTTGGTTGAAAAACCAATGGCTATGGATTTTGAGGGCGGTTTAAGAATGTATAACGCTTATAAAAATTCCTCCGCTTTTCTTGTTATAAACTGGCCTGTTGCTTGGTTTGAGCATTTTCACAAGGTTAAGGAATTAGTAGACGCAGGTGAAATTGGTGAAGTGTTCCGTGTTCATTACAGAAGCCCTGCTACATTGGGCCCTTATAAGCATGATACCGATGGGATGAGTGAACAGGAAATCGCTGATATGAAGCAGTCTTTCTGGTACAATCACAGCATGGGTGGCGGTTCTTCACTCGATTACGGCGGTTACGGTTGCACCTTGGCTACATGGATTTTTGGCAAACAGGCTGAAAAGGTTTGCGGCATTAGAAGAAACTATCTTGTTGATTTCTCAGATGTAGAAGATTATGTAAACTATACACTTGATTTTGGCAAACAGGTAGCTATTATAGAAGGTTCGTGGTCTACAGTAAATAACGCCGAGGTTCCTACAGGACCGATTGTTTTCGGTTCAAAGGGTGTTATTGCTGCAGATAGAGGCGGTAGCGAGGTTAAGGTTTATAAAACTTACAGTCGTTGGAGTATTCCACCTGAAAAGATTTATCAATGTGCACCGTGGGATAAACCACCTTATACACTTCCTGAAAATATATACGACCACATAGTAAACGGAAAACCACTTAATGAAATGATAACTCCTGAATTTAACATCAAGGCGTTAGCCGCACTTGATGCCGGAATACGTTCAAGTTATTCGGATAAGTGGGAAATAACAAAAAAAGCATAAAAAGATTGGAGAACAATTATGAGTAAATTAAGAGTTGCAATAATAGGTACGGGAATGATAGCAAATTCAGCTCATTTCCCGGCATTAAATGTATTAAGAGACCAAGGTGTGCTTGAAGTAGTAGGCGTTGCTGATATTCGCCCTGAGGTTGCTGAAGAAACCGCCAAAAGACACAACGTTCCAAATTGGTACTCTGACCCTCAAAAAATGTTAGATGAATTACATCCTGATTTTGTATCGGTTTGTACACCTAACGTAGCTCATAAGGAATGGACAATTAAGGCTTTAAGAGCAGGCGCACACGTAGCTTGTGAAAAGCCGATTGCAGTAACTCTTGAAGATGCAGAGGAAATGTGGAAGGTTGCTAAAGAAGAAGGCAAGCATTTATTCCCATGTCAGTGTATGCGTTGGAGAAACTACATGCAACAATCAAAGAAGTTGGTTGCAAGCGGTGAGCTTGGCGATGTTTATTTCTCTGATATAGAATTCATCAGAAGAATAGGTATTCCTACTTGGGGTATGTTCCATATGAAAGAGCATAATCACGGTGGACCTTTCTGTGATTTGGGTGTTCACTTAATAGATTCACTTTTATGGATTGTTGGCGGTAAAAAGGTTAAGGCTGTTTCTGGTAGCGCCTATAGAAAAATAGCTAACAGAGGCGAAGAGGTTCTTTTAAGTATTGCTGAGAGCGGTGCTTACAGCGGAACATTTACACCAAGACCTTATGATCCTAAAGAGTTTGACGTTGAAGAGTTTGCTACCGGATTTATTCGTTTAGAAGATGGTATGAGCATTAACTTTAAGTTCTCATGGGCTTTGAATTTGCCTACTACCAATCTTGATATGGTTATTTGCGGTGACAAGGCAGGTCTTTCAGTTAATAAGGAAAAATTATATAAAAATATCAGCGGTTTCCAAACCGAATGTGATATGAAATGGTTTGATAACGGTCAGTACAAGGGTGTTCCTTTTGAACAGCATCGCTATATGTACAGTCATATTATGGATGTACTTAACGGTAAGGATGAATACCTTATCACAAAAGAGCAGAACCTTGAAGTAGCAAAGGTTATAGAGTGCTTCTATAAGTCTGCTGAACTTGGTCGTGAGGTACAGGTTACTGAGCTTAATTCAATTGAATAATGATGTTAATAAGAGGTATAAAGAAATGATCAATGCTGTTATAATTGGATTTGCACATATGCATGTAAACGAAATTGCGGTTTATATTGATGAAACCGAGGATTTTCGTCTTGTGGGTATGGCCGATGTACCGCTTGCAGAGGCTGAAAAAACAAGCGCAAGATATACAAGAGCTTGGAATATTAAAAACAATTCAGAAAAGTATGGAATTAACCCGCACGAAGATTATAGGGTTATGCTTGATGAGTTAAAGCCGGATTTGGCATTTATAGTTTGTGACAATGCAAGCAAGCCTGATGTTGTACTTGAATGTGCAAAAAGAGGCGTAAACATCTGTATAGAAAAGCCTATGGCTGTTAACCTTGAATCAGCGCTTAAGATAAAGGAAATTGTTGATGAATATGGTATAGAAGCGATTGTTAACTGGCCTGTTTTATGGCGTCCGTTTTTACATAAGCAAATTGCCGCATACAAAAGCGGTATAGTTGGCAAGCTTATAAAGTCTTTCTATATTAACGGTCATACAGGCCCATTAGGCAAGGGTGCTAAGCACAGAGGCGTAACAGAAACAGCAGAAGAGTTGACCGATACTCAAAGAGCATCAACTTGGTGGTATAAAGAAGAAACAGGCGGCGGAGCTTTTCTTGATATAGGATGTTACGGATGCTTTTTCTCTGAGTGGATAAGAGATGGAAAAGATGAGGCTGTAAGCGTAAATGCTTATTCTAATAACTTTAACCATCCTTATATGAATGCGCCTGATAATATTGTTGCAGTAGCAGAATATGAGGATTCCTATAGTGTAATGGAGGGTACTTGGACTACACCTCAAATCACGTTGCCTACAGGTCCTGTTTATACCTGCACTGAAGGTGTATTGTATTGTGATCAAAACAGAGAGATTGTAGCTTACGATATTTATGGTGAAAAGATAGAGCTTCCTGAGTATGAAGTACCACAGCATATTAAAAATATGCCTGATCATTATGCTTATTGTAAGAAAAACGGTCTTCCTGTTATGAAGGAAGCAACACTTGACTTTAACATTAAAGTTATGCGTTTGTTAGATGCGGCTATTCGCTCTGCAAAACAAGGCGAAAAAGTTATTTTTTAAGGAAGATAATATGAAGAATGATGCAGTAGTTACAGAAATTGTAAGGGCATCGTTTGCGGACGGTCCCGGTATGAGAACGGTAGTTTTTTTTAAGGGCTGTCCGCTTTCTTGCGTTTGGTGCCATAATCCTGAATGCATAAAACAACAGCCACAGGTTTTGTTTTATGAAGAAAAATGCATAGGTTGTAATATGTGTGAACAAGGCTGTTTTTCCGGCGCTAAAGTATTATGCGGAAAAATAATGACACCAAAAGAAATTTTTTCTGAAATTGTTTTGGATAAGCTGAATTACGGAAAAGATGGCGGTGTAACATTTTCGGGTGGCGAACCGCTTATGTATCCCGATACAATTGCTGAATTAATTTCATTATGTAAAGCCGAGGGGATAGGAACTGCCATAGAAACCTCGCTATACATTTTTAATGAGGAAATTATATCAAGCCTTGATTTTGTTATGGCTGATTTTAAAATATGGGATAACGATAAACATAAAAAGTATACCGGTGTTGATAATGCCGTAATAAAAGAAAATTTTAAGCGTTTGGATAAATTGGGTATACCGTTTATTGTTAGAACACCTATAATTCCCGGAATAAACGATACAAAAGAAGAAATAGGTTTAATTAGAGATTTTTTAAAGCAATTTAAGAATATTCAAAAATATGAGCTTTTGCCGTATCACCCATTAGGTGTTTCTAAAAGAAAGGCTTTAAGAATTGAACCAATAAATTTTGAAGTTCCCGGTAAAGCAAAGATGGAGGAGTTAATAAGATATGCTGACTTATAAAGATAGAATTGACGCAATGCGAGAATTAAAAATAAAACACACATTGCAAAAGAAAGAGCAGAACGGTTACACCGACCTTGATGATTTTGGCACAGTTCCGCTACCTGAAAATTATAAGGTAGAGGCTTGGTATAATAGCGCAAACGGTAGCTTTTACGGTTTGGACGGAATGAGTGAGAATTTTTGCAGAGTAATGGATGCACATCCCGCCTATGTTGACCCTATGGAAATGCTTTGCGGTAGATGGCGTGATATGCTTGTTAATTATCGTGGAGATATTCATTATATGCCAAAATGGCGTCAGAAACAGTTGAAGGATTCGGATTTAACAGGCATTACAAATCAGTGGAGCAAAAGATGGGACGAATTACGTTTCCCCTATGACCACTTAAAGCCGTTGCAGAAAAAATACAATATTACAACCGGAATTGACTCGGATGCACACTTGGCTTGTGACTATTCTATAGGTTTGAATTTAGGCTTTGGCGGGTTGCTTGAAAAAATAGAGCATTACCGTGCAATTAATCCTGATAAAAAAGCGTTTTATGATGCGGAAGAAAAATGTGTAAAGGCTATAATTCGCTTTGTGGATAAGCATATAGAAGAGATAGAAAGACTTATAAGCATTGAAGAACGTTGCGAAATTAAGCAAAGTCTTGAAAAAATGCTTGAAGTAAATAAAAACATAAGACTTGGTAAGCCGAAGACTTTTTACGAGGCTTGCCAATGGGTATCGTACTTTAATTGCGCTTCACGAGTTTTTACACGAGACGGTGCTGGTTTTCAGCTTGATACTTTATTATTACCGTATTATGAAAAAGATGTTGAAGCTGGCATTTTAGATGACGAAACCACAAAGTTTTTAATAGCAAATCTTTTACTTATAGACCCACATTATTACCAGATTTCAGGTGTTGATGCTGAGGATAGAGATTTAACCAACCGTTTATCGTATTTAATTTTAGAAGGTGCAGATTTAATCAATATATCCTGCAATCTTACTGTAAGAGTTCACGAAAACTGCGATAAAAACTTTTTTGAAAAGGCTGTTTTTTATCTTTTAAAGAATAAAAACGGCTGGCCTAGATTTTGCTCAGATAAAAACTTGTCTGAAGGCTATATGAAAAATGACGTATCTAAGGAAATTGCAAGAAAAAGAATAGCAGTAGGATGTAACTGGATGTGTGTTCCGGGAATAGAGTTTCCTATGAACGATACTGTTAAAATTAATATTGCAAAGGTTTTTGAAAATGCATTTATTGATATGAGCAAAGAGTCGGAAAAATCAACCGAAAGATTATTCGAGCTTTTTGAAGAGCATTTAAAAATAGCAGCAGATATTACTGCACAGGGCGTAAATTTCCATATTGACCATCAAGCAGAGGTTACACCCGAGCTTATAATGAATCTTATGATGGAGGATACCATCGAAAAGGGTCTTGATATTTCGCAATGTGCAAAGCTTTACACAGTAGGCGTAGACGGTGCAGGCCTTGCAGTTGTAGCAGATAGCTTTGGTGCATTAGAGCTTCGTGTTGAAAGCGAAAAAATGCTTGACTGGGATACAGTTTTTGAGTATATTGAAAATAATTTTGATGGTGTTCAAGGCGAAAGAGTTCGTCTTATGCTCAATTCTTCACCGAAATATTGCGGTGGCGATACAGTTTCAGACAAATGGGCAAAGCGTCTTACAGAGTGCTGGGTAAAGGTTATAAAGGGACAAAAAATGCCACAAGGCAGATGTCTTGTACCCGGATGGTTTAGCTGGGCTAGAACTATAGAGTATGGAAAGGTTGTTGGTGCAACTCCTAACGGCAGAAGAGCGGCAGAACCAATTTCACATGGAGCAAATCCAAATCCTCATTTCCGTACAGATGGCGCAGTTACTGCACAGTCTAACGGTATAGCGGCAGTACAATGCGGTTACGGAAATACTGCGCCGCTACAAATCGAGTTTGACCCACAATTAACACACGATGAAAAGGGAATAGAGATAATTGGCGATTTAATAAAGGCTCACTTTGAACAGGGCGGAACATTAATAAATATAAATGTTCTTGATACCGAAAAGTTGATGGAAGCTCATAAGGATCCAAACAAATACCCTGATTTAGTTGTTAGAGTAACAGGCTTTACTGCATATTTTGCTTCGTTATCACCAGAGTTTAGACAATTGGTGGTTGAAAGATTTTTACAAATGTAGGTGAAAATATGAATTTGTTAGATACAAGACCTGTGATTGAAAAGCAGTCTTATGATGTAATTGTTGTAGGCGGCGGTGTTGCAGGTGTGTCGGCTGCGGTAGCAGCTTCAAGAAAAGGCGCAAAAACTCTTATTATAGAAAAACAGATTAATTTGGGCGGTCTTGCTACAATGGGACTTATAAGTTGGTATGAGCCGTTGTGTGACGGAAAAGGCAATCAGGTTATCCATGGTATTGCTGAGGAATTGATCAAATTATCCGTTAAATATGGATTTGAAAATCTTCCTGCTAAATGGGGCGGCGAGGGCAAAAATTACATCCATACCGAAAGATATGCAACAAGATATTCGCCCACGGTTTTTTCGTTAGCGTTAGATGAATATGTTAAGGAAAACGGTGTTGATATTAGATTTGACACCATGGCAGTATTCCCTGTTGTTGAGGGTGGACATTGCAAAGGTGTGCTTTGTGAAAGTGTATCAGGCAAAGAGTTTTATGGCTGTAAATGTATAATTGATGCTACGGGCGACGCCGCTGTGTGTGCCGCTGCGGGCTTGCCGCTGGAAAACGGTATGAATTATCATATTTATATTTGTCATAGCTATTTCCGCAAGGATTTAGATGAATTTGTAGGTACAAATGATGCGGCTAAATTCAGGGTTTGGTTTGCTAGAGGTGCTGATTTATACGGCAACAATCAGCCAGAGGGAAAAACGCCTGAAACAGAGTATAATTCCGATAGTGAGAACGAATATATAAAATGGGGCAAAAGCGAGATATTTAAGGCTATTAATAAAGCGGACACAAAGAATAATCGTGATATAATGATGTTGCCAACTATGCCTCAATATCGCAAAATCAGAAGACTTATCGGCGAAACAACCTTTGATGCCAATTCTTTTGAATGCTGTGATAGTATAGGTAAGTGCGGTGATTTTAGAATTCCGGGCCCTGTATATGAAATCCCATATAGCTCTCTTTATAATAAAAATATAGATAATTTGCTTGTTGCGGGTAGAATAATCTCTGCTACGGGCGAAGGTTGGGAAATAACAAGGGTTATACCCGTTTGTGCCCTTACGGGTGAGGCGGCAGGTAAAGCGGCTGCTTTGGTTTCAAAGGAAAACAAAAAAGTATGGGATGTAGATGTATCCCGGGTAAGTATTTAAATTATAGTGAGGTAAAAATGGAAAAGTTAAGAGTAGCGGTAATAGGATGCGGAAACATTTCGGTTATGCATCTTGATTCTATTAAAAATATTGACATATGTGAATTAGTGGCAGTATGCGATATAAAGGCTGATGTTGTTAATAAAGCGGCTGAAAAGTATAATGTAAAAGCATATACCGATTATAAAGAAATGATTAAAACAGAAAAATTAGATGCGGTTCATATATGCTTGCCTCATTATTTGCATACTCCTGTTGCTTGTTATGCATTTGAAAACGGCGTTAATGTATTAAGCGAAAAACCCATGAGTATTGATTATGAGGATGCGTTTAATGCCGTTCAAACAGCCGAAAAATTCAATGTGGAATATGGCGTTATTTTCCAATGCAGATACAACACGCCGTCACTGCTTGTTAAAAGCCGTATAATTGACGGTAGATTAGGTAAAGTGAAATGCGGAAGAACCACTTTGACTTGGTACAGACCTGATAATTATTATGATAAGTCGGATTGGAAAGGTACTTGGGATAAAGAAGGCGGCGGTGTTGTAATTGACCAGGCTATACATTCGCTAGACCTTGCCAATTGGATGATTGATAGCGAGCCTGTAGAAATACAGTCTTCTTTACATAACAGAAATCATGAAACTATGGTTGTTGAGGATACTGCAGAAGGATTAATTAAGTATAAAAACGGTGCTTTGCTTTCGTTCTTTGCTATGAATAACTATTTGTGTGATGACCCTATAGAAATAAGATTATTATGCGAAAACGGTAAGGCAACCTTTTCGTATGACAATGCGGTAATTGAATATAACGACGGTACAGTTGAAACCGTGCAAAATCAAATAGATGATATTTCATACTCGGGCGGTAAGGAATATTGGGGCTTTAAGCACTATGCTCAGATTATGCAGTTTTATAATTCATTGTCAGGCAAAGAAATTCTTGAAATAACAGGAAAAGAGGCCTTGAAAATTCAAAAAATCATATGTGATATTTATAAAAACAATAAAACTAATACAAATATTTAATTAAAGTAAAAATAATATTACAAGCGGTGATTTTTTTGAGTATAATATTGGATTTTTGTGAAAAATACGGTTTCGAGAAGGATGCTACGGCGTATCTTGAAAATGCTTATTCTGTTTTAGAGCAAAATAAAGAGGCGTTTGGTCTTTTTAAAGAATGTGTTAAAATTTATGAAAACGATATAGAGTTTGACCATTTGCCGGTGTTTTCTAAAATAGAGGGTTTGGCTGAAAAAACTAATATACATAAGTATACTCTTGATATGCTCTATCTTATTGCATTAACGCCCCATTTAAAAACACTTTACAAGCAAAAAGGCATTTCTGATGATATATATGATGCTTCGGTTTGCGACCTGAAGTGGAAAGTAAGCGAATGCAAACAAGTTTACGATGTTTGGGGAACCTTTGTTGGTTGGTGGTCTATCGGATTTTTTAAGATGACAAGATTCGGCATAGGTCGTTTACAATTTAATTTAAAAAATTTCACAGAAAAGATTGTTGTGAATAATTTTGAGTTTGATGAAAATGATGTTTATATTGATACACACATTCCCTCAAGCGGACCTTTAGATTATTCTGAATGTCAAGAATCGTACAAACTGGCTGCTGAATTCTTTAAGGATATTTTTAAAGATAAACCAATCGTTTTCGGTTGCCGATCTTGGCTTTTGTCGTCGGATAATAACAAAATACTTCCCGCCTCATCAAACATACTTAAATTTATGCAAGATTACACCTTAGTGAAGGCGGATACCGATCCTACCAATAATAATTTGTGGAGAATTTTCGGTACATTCAGCCTGCCTGAGAATGTGAAAGATTTACCCCAAGATACATCGGTACGCAGAGCTTTTGTCAAGTGGCTTGAAGAGGGTAATACAATAAATGTTGGCTTTGGATTAATATTTTTTGATGACAGCAAAGTTGATAAATAGTATTTTATAAAGGAGAATATTATCTTATGGAAAAATACGCATGGAAAGCATCTTTTAAAGAGGGTTGCAGGGAAGAGTATTGCAGACGCCACGATGAAATATGGCCCGAAATGGTAGAAGTATTAAAGGCGGCAGGTATAAAGAATTATACCATTTGGAATACAGGAAACGAGCTTTTTGGTTATTATGAGTGCGAAAAAGGCATAGATTTTGCGGCTAAGGTGCAAAGTGAAAGTCCGATTGTTAAAAAATGGGATGAGTATATGAAAGACATTTTAATTATGGAAATGGATCCTGTCACAAAAGCTCAACCAAAGCTATCAAAAGTGTTTGAGATGGATTAAGAGTGATTTAAAAGAGCCTGGATACGTATGATGCGTACCTAGGCTTTTTTATATTAAAAACCAAAAACTCAAAGGTCTTAATTTTGGTGAGTGTTTGTAAAAATATTTGGCTATGGGTTTGAAACCATGAAAAAGAAGAATCAGCCAAAAGGCCGATTCTTCTTTTTGGTCGAGATGACAGGATACGGTACGTTCTCTATTTTTTCGAACACTGCGAGTGTTGCCGAAAAAATCATCGTACTCCCGACTTCGCACTCCCGAAATGCTAACGCACATTTCGTGGTGCTTCGACGACCTGCGCAGGTTCAAATACATTTCCTTCGGAAATCAAAAAAGAAAAACCAGCCCAAAGGCTGATTCTTCTTTTTGGTCGAGATGACAGGATTCGAACCTGCGGCCTCTGCGTCCCGAACGCATTTGAAAGCCTCTTGTTTAGCCATCTTTGGCGGTTTGTAAGGCTTTCCGCTCAGCCAAAATATCGTCTTTGAGCATCTTTTCTCCACTGTTTCCGCCTGCTCCAAATCGCACTGTGGGATGAAATGTGGTCGTTGAGAATCTGCGTAATTTTTAATATTGATTTTCAAAATTTATGATTTTGTATTGAATTTCATTCTCTATATTTATTTGAAAGAAACATAAAAATTTTAGTTTAAAATTAAGGTGAATAGGTTATACTTAAAACTCAAACGAATATAGTGTTCGTAAAGGCTTAGTGGTTGTAATAGAGTAATTTGAGCCTGTGTTCTCCAGTGCCACAACGCCGGCTTTAATGTTTTTCTAAGCATTTATAGGTATTTCCAACACTTTTCGCTACAAACAAAATGCTCTTTTTAACATCTTATTCCCATTAAATCCGTTAATTCCGAATCTATCTATGGGATGCTATGTGGTCGTAAATAGAACTCCCCAAGAAAGATTTTAAAAATCTTTCTTGGGGAGTTCTTATCTTCATTTATTTAACCTCATACAAATGTTATAGCCTCACAAATAGTTTTTTGATTACTATCAGACATCTTATTGAATCTTTTTAAAGCGGTAGAAATAACAGAGAAAGATGGCATATTTTTCTCTGTTTTTCTTTTTAATAATCTACGTATTTCTAATTCACTCAATGTATTAAGATCATTTTTCAAATCATGTGTTGTAAAATAGAAATAGTTATAAAAATACATTCTATCACTTTTATTATATTCATACTTGATTTTTGATATTTCCATAGAGATTTTGTTTTGTGGCAAGTTAAAAAATTCTTCTTCTGTCTTACCATTTAATATATAATCATCTAAAGATTTAATAGCATAACAACAATTTTTTAATAGCCGAAGTTTACATTCGTCTTGATATGCTTCACAAATAGCTTGATGATAATCTGAATCATAATAATAGATATTTATTATAGTGAAAAGGTTACGCAACTTATCATTATTAATAAAGTGTTTCTTATATTCGATAATCATTTTTAAAAAATCATTCTTATATTTTACGTCATCAACTACTTGCATGGATAACAATAAAATATTAAAGACTGTATATTTAGGATTGGATTGATTAAATTCTTTATGAGCTTTTGTAAACATTAAATCAAGTAATGCTTGATATCTATCTTCGTATTTTTGTTTTAACATAGCGACTGTTAACTCAAACACCTCAGAATCAACATCAAATTTCAAAAACTTATCTAATATTTGCTCAGCATCTGTATACCGTGTAAAAATATATAGCGAATAAAAATATTCGAAAAAAGATCTGTGAAAAAATTTAAATTTATCTTCGGCTGATGGAACAAATAACTCGGTTCTGTCTGAACAAAATACCAAAAATTCATCTATTGCATTTTCTGTATCTGCGTCACAAGGATATTTATTTTTATAAATATCAATAAGGCGCTCTTTTACCTCATTTTTATCTACATTTCTATTGTTTGGGAAACACATTTCAGATAACTCAATAAATGTATTCTCTTTCATAATAGGTGTAATATTTTTCCAATCATATCTAACAGATGTTTTCTCTTTCTCACGCTTGTTTGCGATATATTCAAAGCATTTTTGATATAATTCAAGTTTGTTTTCAGGAAGTTCGCGTTCGCCTTTATAAATATTAATAAGTAAGGATAATACTAGAAAACTATTTAAAAAGCCTTTATTAACTAATGTGTATGTTTGTTGCATAAATGCTTCTTTATCAGATTTGTCAAATTTTTTTAATGCAATTATTTTATCAACATACTTTTCTATTTGCTCCCTACTCAATGGACGAATTTTAAACACCTCAATATTTTTTTCAGGAATAAATCCACGCTCACGCGAAGTAATACATATTTTATTATTGGGGTTCAAATTTTTTAAATTTGAAACAAGAGTTGAATGTAGATCTGCTCTCTTACTTTTTTCAACCTCGTCTAAAGCGTCTAATAATATTAAGCATCTGCCTCTTTTTAAATAATATTCAATAAAATCTAAAGAAATGCTCGTTTCATCCATTAAGGTTGTTGATGTTATACAGTTTTGTAAAAACTGCAATAAGGAAAGCGGAGTGTACCTATTTTGTTCATAAAAATTTTTCAATTCTCCGTATATGACTAAATATTCTTCGCTTTTAAAAATATTCATTTGTTGATAATCATTAATTATTTTTTTGGTGAATAAAGATTTACCATATCCTGCTCCTCCAACAATGTATACCATATTATGCCTATCGAAAATATATTTCCATCCATCATTGTCTTTTTCTAATACATCAAGGTCTTCTAAAAAAGGAAAATCATCGTCTTCTAAGGAATAATTTTGTAAAATAGGTGGTACATAAAATTTATTAAACGGAAATTTATCAAGTAAATAAATATGTGCCTCGGAATTATTTTCTTTTAATATTTTATAATACTCATTTTTTATATTTTCATAATCAGAATTGCTTTTGTATGTATCCTGTTTTAAAAGCAAATGTATATCATTTTTTAATTTGTCAAAATCGGATTTGAGTTTAAATGATAAGAAATCAGAATGTTGATTTATTAAGAAAACAAGGCTTTGTTCGTTGATAGGTATTGTTTTAAATAGAGCTTCCTTTATGGTTTCTAAAATAAAACTAAGCGTTTTTTCAATCTTTCTTATAGAGGGTATATTTGAAGTATTGTCTTTTTTATATGTCTCGTAAATGTTTTTTGCGATATTTTTAGTAATATCCTGTGAAAATTCGAGATGTTCCATAGTGAAATCATCTTGTGAGCCTAATGTTTTAAATAGAACTTTTTTGTCTAGAATAGAATATTGAAAACAAGAGTTTAAAACATCTTTGAATTTTGAAGATTGCAAATATTCTATAAAAACTCCAGAATCCAACATTTCTTTAATATCTGGATCTGAAACTTTTTCAATTATTAATAAGATTTCTTTTTCTATTTTATTTGTATCTTTAATGCGCTCAAAATATCTACTCGCCACAAACTTCGCAATATCGTAAATTATATCGTATATACTCATATTAAATCTCCTTTACTATAGTTTGTTCGACATAATAATACCATATTTTGGCGAATAATACAATAATTCCTTTTGACAAAATTTCAATTATCCATCAATAGTTAAATATATTTGTATACTGTTGTTCTGCTCATATCGCAAACTAGCCTAAGAGTGCTAATAAAAAACGATCCTTTGATATATACTTTTTGTAGAGGTGACAGGGCTCGAACCTGCGGCATCTAGTTCCCAAACTCGCCCTAGAACGTTTTTCTGAGCTTTTATAGGCATTTTAAGCCGTTTCTGTTACAAACAGAATACTCTTTAACCATTTTATTCACATTTGTTCCGTTAATTCCAAATCTATCTATGGGATACTATGTGGTCGTAAAATTAAACTCCGCAAGTAAGACAAAAACATACTTGCGGAGTTTTAATATGTATAATAATTTAAAAATAAACCTTCATAGCGGTGCAAATTTTGCACCGCTATGAAACAAAGAAATATAAAAAATATTAAATCATTAAACTATAATCAATAAAAGCATCATGCAGACTATAAAATTCTATACCATTTTGTACATAAACCTTCATTTTTGAAAGACATGTTGCTATAGCGATTTCTTCATCTGATAGACGTGCGTTTTTAAATGGATTAGTGTATAAAATTTCTCCATTACCTGTGATGTTAAGAAGTGAAAATCCGTCAAGGCTTTCTTCTGCACCAAAGCAGTTGCGTTTTATTTCAAAAGTGTGGGGAATGCCATCTTTTAAATATGTGCAAGTATTATTAATTATTTCCCCATTTGTACCACGAATAACTATTCTGGAAGACCTTATATCAGAAAAATATTGTTCGAAATTAAAATCATAAATTGCTGTCTTGGTTCCAAAATCCAAAACAGTAATTTTTTCTTCCGAATCAACCATAGCAGGCGCAATGTGACCTGCACGGCAATTATATCTTGTTAGTTTATCAGGTAAAGTTACAGTGGTTTTGGTAGGCACTTTATCTGCAATACCAAGGAAAAATCGTATAAGGCTGGCTGCGTGATAATCGTGGCAGCAGGAAAGCTGTACCTGATGAACTTCGCCTAAAATTCCGCTGTCAATTATTTTTTTATATGCCTGATTTCGTGGCATAAAATGAAACTGTTCTGCAACTTGAATTTTGCCTTTTAAGTTATTAGTAGAAACTGGTGTTTCGGTTAAAACAGGAACACCTTTATCGGCTAACATTTGTGCTGTTTCGTTGATAGAATCTTTATTAACGCAGGATACTATAAAATCAAAATCGGTATTTAATAAATTTTCTAAATTGTCAAAAATCGGGACATTATATTTTTTTGCAAACTTTTGTCTTTTGCCTTCATTTTGAATATAAATTCCTGAAACAGAGAATGTATCAGGTACGAGAGTAGCGATCCGCAAATAAAACTCTGCTCTCCAACCTGCACCTATAATACCGTATTTAATCATATTTAGTCCTCCAAATAATTTTGTTGTACTTCTTTTCTGTACTTACCAGGTGTTATCCCTGTGATTTTTTTAAAAATCCTGCTAAAATATTGTGCACAGCCGAATCCACAGTTTTGTGCTATAAAATCAAGATTTTTATCAGAATCCCATAACTGTTTTTTCGCCTCTGTAATTCTACAATCAATTAAGTAATCGTGGGGAGAAACACCACATGCATTAGTGAAAATATTGTGAAAATATATAGGGCTTAAATTTACTGAATCTGCAATGTCTTTTAGATTTATAGAATTTTTATAATTGTTTTCGATAAAACGTTTGGCATTAGATATGATTTCGTAATTTTTACCGCTTTGGAGATTCGGTATTTCAGAATCGTAGAGAACGAGATTTATAAATGAAAGTAGACGGCTATATAATAATAAATCATTGTTTCCGCTTTCGTTTAAAAGGATTATTTCATCTAATTTTTCTATGATTTTTTCAGGGTGACTGCTTCTGAAATATTCGGGAGCATTTAATAATCTTTCAGCAATTTCTCCTTCTACAGAAAATTTCAGGTACATTGTTTTGAATGGTAGGTATGTGTACCTTATCTGGCCTGGTTTTGCAATTTGTATATAATGTTTTTTAATTGCATATTTTTTGTCGTTTGCATAGGTAAAAAGGGCATCTTCAAGATAAAATTCTATTTCGAATTTTTGCACTTTTCTTTTTGGTGATTCAGTTAATTTACCGAATTCACTACAATCACAATAACCGCACACGATATTGTTTGGCAAACTAATCATAACAACCTCCAGGATAAGATAAGATAAAAAAACAGTAATATTATTACTTTAAATTATTTGAATTTGCAATTATAATACAATAAAATATAATAATTGTAAAGGGTTTTATTTATGAACAAAGTAAATATTTATGAAAGTAAAATAATTATTCCAACATATCCGGAGCCTGCGGCAGAAGAAATGCCAATGTTCGCAGAAAATCGTGTGCATCAGCGTTCAAGTGGTAGACCTTATCCTAATAAAGTGGTAATGGAAGTTGACCGCACACACAAAGAAGATAAAGAATATAAACTCGTAACACTTGAAAACGAATATGTAAAAATTGAAATTCTTCCCGAAATAGGAGGAAGAATTTATTCGGCATACGATAAAACAACAGGTTATGACTATTTTTATAAACAACACGTAATAAAACCTGCGCTTATAGGTGTGCTTGGCTCTTGGATTTCGGGCGGTGTTGAGTTTAACTGGCCTTTCCATCACAGAGCATCAGGCTTTATGCCTTGCGATTTTACAATAGAGGAATACCCCGATGGTAGTGCCGCTTGTCATTTATCCGAGCATGACCCCATTGACCGTATGAAGGGTATGGTAAGCGTTATTTTAAGACCGGGGGAAACTTCTCTAGAAACAAGAATGAGACTTTATAATAGAACTTCTGCGGACAAGTCTTTCCTTTGGTGGGAGAATGCGGCTGTTCCTGTAAATGAGAGTTATCAGATTTTCTTTCCTCAAGATGTTTCCTATGTTAATTTCCACTATTTGAAATCAAGAACTACATATCCAATTGCAGGGAACGGTGTTTTTAACGGTATTCCAATGGATACAGACCGTGATATTTCTTGGCATAAGAATACCCGTCAGGCAACATCTTATTTTGCCTGTGCATCTGATTACGATTTCTTCGGCGGTTATGACCATGGTAAAGAATGCGGTGTAGTACATATCGGTGACCATCATATTTCTCCCGGTAAAAAGATGTTTACTTGGGCTTATTGTCAGCTTTCTAAATCTTGGGAAAATGCTCTTACTGATACAGACGGAGAATATGCAGAACTTATGGCAGGTTCTTATTCAGATAATCAGCCTAATTTCTCGTGGCTGGCGCCTTACGAAACAAAAGAATTTTCACAGCATTGGTATCCTATTTCAAAAATAGGTTCACCTACATTTGCAAACCTTAATTGTGCATTCAAATTGGACAAGGAAAATAATTCTTTTAAATTACAGTCTACTAAGGTTTATAAAAATGCTACTGTTAAGATTTTTGATAGTGAGAATGTCTATTTTGAAACAAACTGTGATTTAATCCCAAATAAAGCTTTGGAATTTGAGATTAAAGATTTACCACAACATGTAACTGTAGAGGTTATAGCAGGCGGTAAAACTGTTGCACAGTATACAGAGAAGAAGTTTAATAAATTCACAATGCCAGAAGTTATTACTGATATGCCATCGGCAGCAGGTATGAATGATGCAGATGAATTATATCTTGCAGGTGTTCATGTTGACCAGTATCGTGACCCTCATACTAATCCTGATAGTTTCTGGAAAGAGGCATTAAAGCGTAAAATTAACCATATTCCGTCACTTATTGCTATGGCAAAATATGAACTTTCTCGTTATGCACTTGACTCTGCTGAAAGTTATATAAAGAGAGCAATTGATGCTATTACCATTTACAATGAGCGTGTGCAGAGTGGCGATGTTTACTATACATTCGGCAGAATTCTTGAAGCAAAAGGTGAAACCGATAAGGCTTATGACTATTACTATAAAGCTTATTGGGCAGCAGATAGTGTTGCAAAGGCAATGACAAGAATTACTCTTATTGATATTAAGCGTAAAGATTATAAAGAGGCAATCCGTCACGCTGAAAATGCCATTGATTACGGCAGAAATAATAATCTTGCAATTTCTGCTTTGGTTATTGCTTTGAGAGAAATCGGTGAGACCGAAAAGGCTGATAATATCCTTAAAGAGCAACTCAGTAAAGACAGTCTCGACCATATGGCAAGATATCTTTCAGATGATAAGGATTTTTATACTGTAATGGATTCAGATGCGGTTCAAACTTGCCTTGATATTGCATTTGATTTATCGGCTATGGGCAGATACGATGATATAATTTCTCTGCTTGAGGGTGCTATTTCTTATTGTGATTGTAACAAAAAGAAAATGGCATATTATACCTTGGGATATTATAAATTCCTTGTTGGAAAAGACGGTAGCGAGGAATACAAAAATGCTGAAAATGCTGTTTTAGGTTCAGCTTATCCTGTTAGAATTGAAGAACAAAAGATTTTAGAGGATGTTATTTCTAAAACCGATAGCAAAACCGCAAAAATGTTGCTTGGTTGTCTTTTGTATAATAAACTTCATTATGCTGAGGCAGCTAATCTTTGGGAACAGTGTGATGATTATATCAGTAGAAGAAATCTTGCAGTTGCATATTTCAGCCATTTAAACAGAGGCGAAGAAGCACTAAGTATAATGAAGTCACTTGTGAATGAACGCACAGATGATGAAGAATTGCTTTACGAAACAGTTTGCCTAATGAATAAAATGGGTGTTGCACCCACAGATAAAATTGATTTAATAACTTCGCACAAAGTAACTCGTGACGATGTTTTAACCGAACTTTCAAAGGCTTATAATCAGGCGTTTATGCCAGATAAAGCGATTGAAACCCTTATGTCACATAACTTTGTTCCTTGCGAAGGCGGTGAGCACGCTATTGCTGACCAGTATATGTTCGCTTACCTTGTAAAAGGTAAAACTGAACTCCAAAACGGAAATTACGAAAAAGCAATTGAATTTTTCAGAGAGGGACAGGTATTACCGCAAAGTCTTGGCGCAGGTATATGGAATCACTGCAAACTAATTCCACTTAAATTCCATGAGGCAATTTGCCTCGAAAAAATTGGAGAGAAATCTAAGGCTGATGAAATATTCAGGTATATAGCAACAACAGAAATAGAGTATTTCAGCAATATGCACTTAAAAGAGCTTCCATACTTCCAAGCCCTTTCCTTTAATCATTTAGGCGAGGAACTTAAAGGTCAGCATCTTATTACCAAGTATTTCAGAGAATGGAGCAAAATTAAGGATATTCGTGATAACGGATATTTTGGCACGACACCTTTCTTCATTCCTTTTGTTGATGAACCTGCAAGACTTCGCAAAGCACAATATTTATATTTAACAGGTCTTTGTGAAGGTTATGTGGGTAACACTAAGAAAGCAAAAGAGCTTTTAAAAGAAAGTGTTGCACTAAATAGCGATTATATGTTTGCAATGTTTTTTAATAGATTTATATCGTTATAAAATCTAATTACGAAAAACACCATACGCATTTAAGAAAACTAATTTGCGTATGGTGTTTTTTATATAATCATGATGGATACTTATGTAATTTTTTGAATTTTGAGGGTGATATGGAATTTTTACGTTTAAAACAATCTGCGAAGTAACTTTGAGAGTTGAATCCGCAAGCAAAAGTGATTTCGCTTATAGACAAATTAGTGTTGCAAAGTAGTTTGCGAGCAGCAGAAATTCGAATATCTAAAAGATAATCGTTGGGTGTAGTAGAAAGTGAATTTTTAAAAATTCTGTATAAATGTGTTTCGCTGATATTACAATGCTCAGCAATTGTTTTAACCGTTATATTTTCCGAATAATTTTGTTCTATGAATTTTCTTGCCTTGCTTAAAATATCGGTATTGTAAGAATGGTTTTCTTCAAGATTATTTATAAAAGAAAGTAGTGGAATTAGTTGGGCATTAGCAGAAAAATTTTCTAATAAGGAAGAAGAAAAGAATGAATGGATTGTTTTCATGAAGAACTCCTTAATTTGCTTACTTTCTGATGTACGTAGAAAAGTAGGTAATTTTATAAGTTCGGATTTTAAGGTCGGGTCTTCAACCGCAAAATGAATAAAATAAGCCTTGAAGTGTAGATAACTATATCTGATGTCTCCGGGTTTGGAAAATAACAGATATCCGTTTTTTAGTGGATATTTAATATCATTAACAACTGAAATGCCAGAATCAGATTTAAACAATTCTAACTCAAAAAATTGAACTTTACGTGGTTCACTCTTTTTTTGATTTGGCCGATTAGACGCACTGTCATAAAAACCGCAATTTAATATTCGAGGCATATAATACATAACTCAATTCCTTTATGGTAGGATTTCTAAAATACTTGATATTATAACGAAAGCATATTTTATAATTTTATGTTATTATAAACGTGAATTATAATAATGTCAACAAGGAATTGAAGTGCGTTTTGAAAATTATATTTTTAGGCCAAGCGGGACTGTTATTTGAAAAAGATGGGTTTAAGATAATGGTAGACCCCTATCTTTCTAACAGTGTTGAAAAAATCAATCCAAAAAATTATCGTAGGGTAACGGTTGATGAAAGTTTTTTTGACATAAAACCTGATGCAATGATTTTTACACATAACCATCTTGACCACTATGACCCCGAAACAGTAGAAATGTTTATAACTACGGATAGTAATATTACGGTTTTAGCACCAAAATCTGTTTGGGATGACGTCAGGAAAATAGGTGGTAACAACAACTATGTTTTATTTAACCGTCACACCTCTTGGACTGAAAACGGGATTAAATTCACTGCGGTTAAAGCAGAACATAGTGATATAACACCGATAGGCGTTATAATTGATGATGGCGAAAATAAATATTACATAACAGGGGATACCCTTTATAACGAAGAAATTTTTGAGGATATTCCAGAAAATATTTATGCCTTGTTTTTGCCCGTTAATGGT
>JAZREW010000057.1:0-10423 GCA_045661005.1 Acutalibacteraceae bacterium
TCCTTCAATATAGGCGCAGTTGTAAATGGGTGTCCAAGAAGATTCCAAATGAATACCTTTTTCTTTACAAACTCGCTGAAGCACGTCAAATACCGATTCACCCTCATAGAACGTCACCGTTGTCGGTGCTAAAATCACACCGTTCGAAGGAACAAGCTCACGCTTATCGGGGTCAAGGTCTTTTAAGTTGTTGAGAATGGTAGAACATTCGATAGAGAAGGTGCAGGTGTATGACTTCTTTTTATCAACTTCTTTGTCTTCAGGCTCCACCGGCATAGGTTTGCCTTCGGGAACAGGATCAGTTTCATACTTGTCTTTCAACGTGCTTTGACCATCAGAATATACACGATTATCATTATCTTTTACACCGGAAAGGTAATCGTCTGTTTGGTTTGTTACAGAGTTGTCTTTATCACTATCATTAGAACCTGAATCGGTAACAGGCGTGCTTTCCGTCACATTTTCATTATCGGGAATAATTTCACACTCGGCAACAGGTTTATTGATTGATATATTTAAAACGCTTGTTTTGCTACCCGTAATAGAAACAGAATATACTGCCACATCGCCATCATAGGCGGTTGCACTGTCTACCTTCCATTTTTCGTTCAAATGCACCGACAAAAGAGCTGAAAATCCAAAATCTTCGCTTTCAGAGAATTTGATTTTAATCCCTTTTTCCGTTTTTTCTAAAACGAGGGATAAGTTTATATCCCTTGTTTTATCAAGGTCGCTACCAAAAACAGTCCATTCATATGCAATATCATTTGATATGCCTGTAAATGTGGCGATAGCATTTTCGCTTTTAACCTTATCAAAAACACTCTTTGGGGCAATACCATTTTCGGGTATTGCAATCGGTTCTTTCAAATCCACCTGCGCAAAGTTTCCGCTACACGCCGTAAAGGATAACAAAAGAACAAAAACTAATATTAAACTGAGTATTCGCTTCATTTTTATTCTCCTATTACAATTTTACTATTTTTTACTTTTAGTGTATCGGTAGTCATTGCAAGGCTTTCCGTCTCATCAGACGCCGCAAAAACCGCATCGTCAAAAATGAGATCATATATATCTCCACTACGAACACTTCCACGCAGACGGAATTTCAAACGTAATACCACATTGTCTTCCGTGCTAAGCAGTTCTTTGCTGAAAGCATTTTTACCACCCGTTGTGTCGAGATACATAATGTTGATTTTGCTGGACTTGTTACACTGTTCAGGGTTGCAACTCCAATCAGGAAGTTTCTGCGAAACTTCACCCCCGTCGTTGCGAATAAATACATTGCCTTCTTCAATACCAACAAACTCAAGTCGTGAAGAATCGAAGGAAATGCTCATGCTTGCCGCAGGATAGATGGCATCGCCAAAGGAAGAAATTGTAATGTCAAGTGTAAATTCTTCCCTTCCCGACTTGCTTATTTTTTGCGGAGTTTCAATTTCAAGGGTAGGTATATCACTTTCAACATTTTCTTTTCTGGTGGAAATAAAACTGACTACCAACAAAAGAGATATAGCAACCAATACCAAGCCTATAAAAAGTTGCTTTTTATATTTTAATTTTATAATTCTTCTGCTCATAATTGTTTACCTACCCCATAAATTCAAATATTAAATTAGTTATTTATATCAATCGTTGATGTTTTGGTAACAATTAAGAATTCGTTGTCATTTACAAATGCCTCAACAATACCCAAAGCATCAAATGTATTGATACGGCTATCGCTATTTACGTTGAGCGCCAAAATCTCATCATCTGTTGGAGCATCGGTTTTGCGAAGCCAAGTGTCAACTGCGGCAAGGGCATCCTGCGCATTGATAACTCCATCCTCAGTTGCATCTCCAAATATAATTTCTCTTGCATTTTCTTCTGTAAAAGAAAAGTTTGTTAATTCTGTAAACTGTGACACAGTAATGGTAGCGTCTACTAAAGCAACATAGGTTTCAATACCGTTTTTTTGAGAAATTTTTTCGCTATGTTTAAATTCATATCTGTTAATACCATCATTATATGTAAGATTCAAAACGCCACTAATACCTGTAACTGAAACAGCAACCGCCTTTTTAGTTGACGGAATCAAATCAACATCATCACCCATGTAAAGACAAACTGCTGTGTATGATATGCCTTCTATAACTTTGACATTGCCGCCGGCTGTTGCAGTATCCACAACCACCATAGCGTTTTCATCGGTAGAATCGGAATTAAGCTTAATCGACATACCACCAAGGCTAACGCCCAATTCATCACCAACATTTACTTCTTCAACTTTAAATGTTACGGTGAAAAACAAAGCTGGAAAAGCGTTCCCCCATTCATTGTTTGTAAGGGTTATATCATTGTTATTGTTAGCATCAAAATAAACAACTCGAAGTTTGCCGGTATCAGCCTCAAAATTATAGTTTACCGTTCCGCCACCAATACGTTTTCCGACGGTAACTTCCGCAACGCTTAAGCCTTTAGGAACATTCACAACAAAATCAATAAGCTTATATCCTGCGGTATTATCCCACATATCAAGATATATATTGGCATTAAAGGTTTTGCTAATGTCATCGGTAATCCGAGCAGGAAGCCAAAGAGTAGCCTTAGGATTTGCAATAACTGTTTCATCTTTTTCTGAATTAACATCGCTATAATCATAAAGGGCTGTCTTACCATTTATAAAACGATTATATGCAACAAGCGCATAGCAGGCTTGATCGGTAGCCATAGCATTAGAAACTTTTCCTTGATGTGCAAACATTCGCTCTGTTGCTATATAATAGGATAAAAGATTGTCCACGGCAGATTTGCCATCTTTAATAAAGCGAGTATCAGTATCAGGATTAATTTCCCAAGTAGTTAATGCTACAATCGCCCATACACAACTTTCTGAAGTTTCGCTGGCACCATAAGGAAAACCGCCTGTCGATAACTGTGAATTAGATAACCACTCAATTGCTTCTGCACACGCAGTAGCTACTTCGGGCTGATTGCGATAAGGATAAAGTGCGGTTAATGCCATACAAGTAATATCAACATTTGAGGGCTGTGCTTTAGCTGTTATTAAAGACCAACCTCCATCATTATGGCGGGCAGACAGAATTGAATCTACACATTTTTGGCGAATTGTTTCATCGGTAGTGACATAATTGTTAGAATCAAGTGCTATTAAGGTCCAAATAGTACCGTTTAAACCTTGTTTTTTAATCCAATTAATGCCATTTGCACTATACGCTTCAACCAAGTTCCAATTACCTACTGATGTTGCATCCTTTCCAATAGCAGAAAGTGCAACAATCAAACGAGAATTTTCAGTAGATTTATTTTTATCAAGCGCACCGTTTAAATTAACCTTTGAAGCGGTTTCGTTAACTGTTTCTACAATACGATTATAATAGTTAATAAAGTAGGCATTGTTTTTGCTAAAATACCCGCCACGTGCAAGACTAAACACCGTCCATTCTCCAGCATTTGTTCCAAAGCTCGGTTCTTTAACGGTTTCGGCAAGTTGTTGCATAGTAGCATTTAGCACACCGCTTACATCTTGCGATTGGCGTAAATTCACACCTTCACTTTTAGCGGTAAATGACGTTATAAAAGAAAAAGCAATTACAAGCAATGCGCTAATTATTTTTTTTGCTTTATTTTTACAAGTAAAACACATAGGCGGTAAATCCTTCCGTTTTTGAGTGGTTATAATATTAAAATTCAATTTCCCAGTTTATTAATTATCCCTAATATATACTTTTTAAGGCATACTAAATCTCTGATATCAAGCAACCCGTCACCGTTAGGGTCTATAAAATCTTTTGTATTAGTTTCATTAAAAATTTCAGCTTTTAGTATTGTTAAATCAAGGCTATTAATCTCACCGTCACAGTTAGCATCACCGTATTGCAAATCTTGATTTTCTACTACTACAGCTTTTACATCTACAACAGCAAAAGCCGGAGCAGAAACAAAGCAAGGTTCTCCTGTTTCAAAATAATGGTCACAACTGCTGTGAGTGCCATCATCAGAACCGTTAGCTCCATAACACCACAAATAATAAGTACCCGGCTCGTTAATGGTAATATCAATATTGCCCTCACTATCAGTCATAAGTACACCCTCGGCATTACCATAAGATTTTCCGTAATAAACCTCGTAATCAGACGCTTCATAAAGGTATGCGCTACCAAACATTAAGTCACAAAAAGAATGTATTAGCTTAACGGAAAGTGTTTTTCCGGATTCTGTGGTAAAATTATGGCAGTAGTTACTGTTACTATCCGCAAAAAAGTGAAAACCACCAAGCATATCCCAAAGAAAACTATAACACTCAAAACTTGCTACATCTATAAAATCCCCTGCTTCTAAAACAATACGGTCAGAGGTAGCACCTACGGTCATCCAACCGCTTAATTGTGACTCGTCCACAGGGAAATCTCCGTTGTGGAAATACATAAGATTTTCGGTAAATCCAAAAATTCCATCTTTAAAATATGAGCTTCCGGGAAGAGCATCGAAATCAACGTCGTCCCAATCCCCGCCGTAAAGCTCTTCATGGGCATAAATAAGTAGTTGAAGAGCGGTGGTTTCATATTCACCGTCACCATCAGCATCATAAAGCATATTTTCAAGACCGTATTCGCTAAGGTCAACCGCTTCAATATCTTTCATTGCAACAGGTAAGTAAATAATGGGTTTTCCGTTTTGTCCATTAATGTACTGTCCGTCATAACTGATAGAAAGATAAACGCAATCTTCCTCGGTTGCAAAAGCAGAAAAAGGAAGCATAGTAAACAGCATCAATGCGGCAAGTAATATGCTAAAAAATCTTTTATTTATAGTTCTCATTTTAATATTTTCCTTTCTTGGTTATTTAATATCTTTAGGTGTTTTAAGACCTGCAGATTCCAATGCACGTGGCCATGGTCCAAGATAAGCCTTGATACGGGCGCAAGTTGCATTATCGAAATCTCTTTTGGTGGGTAATTTTCCTAACTCTTCATTTTTGCTACGCAGAAGTTCCTCCGCCCAGGCCTTCTTTTCTTCGAGTGTCACTTGCATCCCTCCTTTATAATTTAGTGGTTATCACAAAATAAAAAAGCGCAACCAATTTATCCCCAAGTATGGATAAACTAGGTTGCACTCTCCTGTCAAAGCGTGATAAACCCAAACGATAGATTAGGCTCTCTGACTTATGGCAATGCCAAACACAGCAATGGACGGTTGTTTCGGGTTCTCACCGAATCACCTTGACCTATCGTATCATCAATATTCTGTTTGGTGCAAAAACAAAAACTGCAACGACTTAGATACAAGCCGTTGCAGCCGATTTTCCGCAACAAAAAAACACAAAATCCGTACTTGCAGACCTATGTGTTGACTTTGTTTAAGCAGTTCTCCTGACTTGCGCATCGTAAGCTCTGCACAGCCTTCTCAGGTTTCCCCAATGACCGACTTTCGTCTAATGCAGAACCTCCACGCATACAGTGGCGGTACCGTCCGGGAATCTCACCCGGTTCTCTATTCTCCTGTGGGGCTTTTACCACGTCCACAGGCACTTAAACAGAATATTCATCTGTGCAGTAGTATACACTATACAATTAAAAAAGTCAATATATAAATATATTTTCTAAGGCGTAAGAGTTGCAATGACTATTTTCTGAAAAGTATTTACTATAAAAATATAAAATGCTATAATAAATGCAATAGCTTAACATGGAAAAACTTTACGGAGGTTGTACTATGGCTGAAAATATCTTTGCTTTTTTAGTAGGAATTTTGTTTATTATTATTGGAATTTCCAATATGCGAGGAAATATATCGTCACTTCACTCTTACCACAGACAGCGTGTTACTGAGGAAGACCGAATACCGTTTGGAAAACGTGTGGGTTTGGGTATGATTATTATTGGCATTAGTATAATTATATTCAGTATTTTAACAGCTTTAACCCTACATACCGAAAACAACATTTTCGTTTTAATCGGAACCACTTTATTGATAGTTGGCATTATTCTTGGTCTAGTTATAAGCTTTCGTGCTATGATTAAATATAACAAGGGTATCTTTTGATAGACTAAATACTAAACTATTTGAATGCCTATATCCAAATCGGTGCAACATATCAAAAAGACTTTGCCAAGGCAGAGTCTTTTCTTTTTTTAAAAAACTCAACCTTATATGTTATTTGCCAATTTCACGTAAAGTTTGCTTGACATTTCGCCGACAATATGTTATACTGATTTTGTAAAGCGAGCTTTACGTTGGAAAAATCTTTTCAGGAGGGATTTTTTTGAAAAACAAAATAGAAGCAATACGAAAGGAAAAAGGTATTCTTCAAGAAGAGTTTGCCAAAGCTATGGGCGTTTCAAGGCAAACAATTAGTTCTTTGGAAAATGGGCGTTACAACCCCTCTATTCTATTAGCTCATAAAATTGCAACATTCTTTAAAATGACCATTGAAGAGGTCTTTATATTTGAGGAGGAATAATATGAATAAAAAAGATATGATTTTTGGTGTTGTCTGGCTTTCGCTTGGTATTGTTTTAACCGTTCTGTGTTTCTTTAAAACACTAGACGAATTTTGGAGTGGTATGGGTTCTGCTTTGATGGTAATCGGTATTTTGCGTCTGTTCCGCAGTTACCGTTTGAACAAGAGCGAGACATACCGAGAAAAAGCAAAGGTTGCCGAAACGGATGAACGGTTTCGCTTTATCCGCAACAAAGCATGGGCATGGGCAGGTTACATGTTTATTATCATCTGTTCCCTAAGCACTATAATTTTCAGGCTTTTGGGACAAGATTTACTCTGTGTAGCTTTGGGCGGTGCCGTGTGTTTAATGTTGGTACTATATTGGGTATTTTTCTTTATTTTAAAGAAGAAGTATTAAGGCTATTACAAGGTATGTACTTTCCCCTACTCTTTTCAGACTGTTATAAAAACAGATTTATATAATAGTTTAATAAGATATCTAAATCGTGCAAAAGAAAAACCTTACTAACGCTAAGTTAGTAAGGTTTTTTCTTATTCGGGCGTTATATCAGTAAATATGTTATCTATAAAATTAAAATTGATCTTCTTCAACCGGCAATGTGATAACAGACTGGCTGAGATTTATTTTATTGGTCGCAATACTTGTTCTTGTTTGCAAAGAATACTCACCTTTTTGATTTGTATGTGAAACATAGGTATTATCGTCGGTAGACGAGATATCTATTCGTAGTATTTCGCCCTTTTTCAACAGAAATGCATACTCATCAAAGCAGAAATTTAAAGAAACCTCTGTGTTAGGTTCATAGCTTTCAAGCTGATAGCATAGCGATGTTATATCATGTCTTAGCACAAAATCGCCCTGTGGCTTTTTTATGCTTATGCACATATAAAATGAAGTATCAAGACAATTGGAACTAACCTTTAAATCAGCCTCTATTTGACCTTTAATGAACACATCCTTATCAAGCACAGGTGTGTACAAGGTAACCACATCTGCCCTGCCGTCAATTCCTTTTAAAAATGTTCCCTCTGCATTAAATGCGGGCGGATTTAAAGGGTCATATTCAAAAGAAACGGTATCTGACCCCAAAGGAATTGTTAACGATTTGGTTGGCTTTTCATAAAAAGAACCCTGCCAAACATTTTCAAAGACACGATAATATGTTATTTCACCTTTTTTAAACGGCAACGGTGTACCCTTTCTTATATTATCAAACCAATCAATTTGATAGGTGTTTCCAAACTGCTCCGACCTTCTGCCATTCGGAAAGCCTATACCATCGGTTTCGCTATAAGAATCGCCATGGTTATACGGCGAAACCAACAATGCACATTGATTTTTAGTAGTGCTTGACATACGGTTCCACATTTTGAAAACACCGCCAACATAGTAATCGTTATAGCCTGTTGTAAGCAAAATTGGTATATTGGCGTTGTCGGTTACATTTCTTGCCTCTGCCCCACCAAAACGTGTATTCCAAAACGGATCAGTTGGAAATTGAGCTAAAAGCATTTGTTCAAAATCTTCAGCATTATCATTTAAAACTCTTTTTGAAAGACCTTTTAACGGTAATTCTGAAAAAGATTTCATAGAAAAATTTTTGTTAAGGTTACTTTTACTTTTGTATAAAATAAAATGCCAGTTAGCGTGTCCCTTTCGCATTTGCCCGTTTCGATACCAAAGGCGGTATCTTTCAGAATCCTGTATTTCTAAAACAGCGCCTTTAACATCGCTTTCAAAGGGTGCTGTTGAATAAATAAGCGATGAAGTATAGCTCCCGCCACATAAAAATATCTCGCCATTATAAAACGATTGCTTTCTAATCCATTGTCTAAAAGCTAAACCGTCTTCTCGCTCGAAAATATACGGCACAAACTCACCTGTGCTTTTGCCTTGCCCACGGCAATGCTGAAAAACAACAGCGTATCCACGCTCAAGCCAATTTTTAAATCCGTTCAAATGATTTTGTACTATTTCTTCTTCTGGCATATTAGTTTGAGATTGTACATACGGTGTTCGAAAAACAACCGTTGGAAATGAACCGTCTTTATAGGGTAAAAATAACATGGTGAAAAACTTTGCATTATTAAATTCTATATATTCTACGTTTGTGTAATATTTCATTTTATTCACCTCGAAATCATAATACTATGATATTTTATAAAAATCAACGCTGTTAACACTTTCGTATTAACAGCGTTTTTAAATTTTAAATTAAAGATTATAATATTTTTCAAACTCAGCAGGGTTAGGAATAGAAGCCAACTGTCTGCACTCAGCACGCTTTGTTTTGATGAAGTTGCGGATAAGCTCTTCTGGGAAAACGCCACCGGCTGTTAAATATTCGAAATCCTTTTCTAAGCAATCTAATGCTTCTTCAAGTGATACAGGAAGTCCCTGTAATTTTGCCTTCTCCTCTTCTGGTAGGTTGTAAAGGTTCATATCGTATGGGCCCCAACCGTTTTCATGAGGATCTATTTTGTTTTTAATACCGTCAAGACCTGCCATTAAAATAGCTGCATAGCAGAAATATGGGTTACAGGTAGCATCAGGATTACGAAGCTCGAAACGACGCTTATCAGGGCTCTTAGCGTAAGCCGGTATACGTATAACCGCACTTCTGTTAGATGTTGCATAACCAACGGTTACAGGCGCTTCAAAGCCTGGTACTAAACGTTTGAATGAGTTTGTACTTGGGTTTGTAATAGCGCAAAGTGAACCGATATGCTTTAAAAGACCGCCAATGAAATAGTGAGCAGTTTCACTAAGGTGAGAATAACCGTTATCATCTGAGAAAACAGGCTGACCGTCTTTAAAAAGAATCATATGAACGTGCATACCGCTACCAGCTTCACCATAGATAGGCTTTGGCATAAATGTAGCGCTTTTGCCGTATTTAAGAGCAGTATTATGTATGATGTATTTTATCATCATAGTAGCATCTGCCATATGAACAACCTCGCCTAATTGTGGCTCAATTTCAAACTGCCCTGATCCCGCTACTTCAGGATGATGATAGTTGATTTCGATGCCGGCATCTTTCATAAGAAGACACATTTCGCTACGGCACTCATAAGAAGTATCAAACGGCTTTGCAATGTGATAGTTTTTCTGTTTTGCAACAACTACACCGTGACCTTCATTAGCAGAATTCCAATAAGACTGCTTAGCATCTACTGTAGAGCCGATATATCTACCGTCAACATTCCAGGTAACATCATCAAATAGATAAAATTCAAATTCGGGTAAAATTTTCATTTCATCAGCAACACCGCTATTTTTCATATATTCAACAGCAGCTTTAATTATGTTACGTGGGTATTGTGCTAAAGGACGGTTCTCAGGTGTATCAATTATCATTGCATTACCTGTCATTGAAAGTGTAGGAATATCGCAGAAAGGATCAATAACTGCAGTATCAGGATCGGGAATGAAAACCATATCGCTCTTTTCAACCACAGCGTAGCCGTAGTTAGAAGCATCAAAGCCTATACCACTTTTCATTGTATCTTCTGAAAAGTTTTCAGCAGGAATGGTAACGTGACGATATTGACCGTTAATGTCTACCATCTTAAAGTCAACCATTTTAATATCATTTTCCTTAATAAGGTTAAGAATGTCTTTAACAGTTTTAGCCATAAATTTATACCTCTTTTATGTTAAATTTTCAAATTTAATATACCAAAAATTTTCATCTTTGTCAATTATAAATTATCTTTCAAATAGGCTTTCCAGCCTATTTAATTCAAGTTTCTTCATTATTATCACCCAATAAATAGTGCAACATCTTTTCTGTGTTGTTTAAAAAGCTTTTTGTAACTTGAAAATGCTCGGTTTGGGTGTAGTTTACTTTGGTAATACCTTTTTGCGAAAACTCTAAAACTTCGGAATTTGGAAAAGCCATAAGAATTGGCGAATGCGTTGCTATAATAAACTGCGAATTTTTCTTT
>JAZREW010000058.1:0-5363 GCA_045661005.1 Acutalibacteraceae bacterium
GATGAAGAAAAGTTGATTCCTGTTGCCGAAAAAGCGGCAAAAATCGGCGCAGAGTTTTTTGTTGTTGATGATGGTTGGATGGAAAACCGCAACGATGCTTCGGGCGGTTTGGGTGACTGGAAGATAGATAAGAAAAAGTTCCCTAACGGATTGTTGCCCTTAATAAACAAGGTTAACGAGCTTGGTATGAAATTCGGTATTTGGGTAGAGCCTGAAATGGTTACTAAAGATAGTGATTTGTTTAAAAATCACCCTGATTGGATAATGAGCTTTCCTACAAGAGAATACGAGGAAAGTCGTCAACAGTTAGTGTTGAATTTGGCGCTTGATGAGGTTAAAAATTACATAATCAATTTTCTTGATGAACTTTTATGCAATAACAACATTGAATATCTTAAATGGGATATGAATAGATACATTTCGCAGGCAAGCTATCCTGATGCTCCTTACGGCGAGCAAAAAAGTGTATGGGTGAAGTATGTTCAAAATTTATATGAGATTTTTGCACATATAAAGAGTAAATATCCTTATGTGTTCTTTGAAAACTGCGCTTCGGGCGGTCTTAGAGCAGATATAGAATCACTTAAATACAGTGACAGAATAAACTACTCTGATAATCACGACCCGGTTGATTCATTATATATGCGTGAGGGACTTTTAAAGGTTTGTCCCACCAAATATATTGGCGGTTCGGGTCATATTAGTGCTAATAAGGCGGGATTTAACAGACGTGAATGTCCGCTTGAGTTTAAGGCTTTGCTTGGAATGACGGGCTCTTTGGGGTTATCGGTAAACCTGCTTAAAGCAACAACCGTAGAACTTGAGGAAATTTCAAAATATGTAAGTATGGCTAAAGAGCTTAGAAATACCATTCAATTTGGTATAGGTTATAAATTGCGTTCTATATATAACGATAATGCTTGGTGCCAAGAATATGTATCGCAAGACGGTAAAGAGGCGTTAGTATTCATATTTGCGCCTCAGCTTAAATTTACATACTGTTTCCCAAGCCTTAAGCTTTTTGGGCTTGAAATGGACTCTTTATATATGGTTGATGAACAATATGTAATGAGTGGCGAAGGTTTAATGCATAGAGGATTGGATTCTAAGATTTACGGTCTTGGCAATATGGTTTCTAAGCTTATTAAAATAAGGAAGATAGAAGATGAAATATCCTGAAAATTTCAAAAATATAATTGATGTAACAAAAGCTCCGTATTTTGTAGATAATACAGGAAAAACCGATTGTACAGAAATATTACGCAAGGTTTTTGATGATTTGTTAGATCGTGAAATTATAGGTGTCAAGCAAACTGAAGAAAAGTTGCACACTCTTGGCGAAAATGATGTGTATATCGGTTTTGAATCGAGAATAGAAAACAATTTAGTAAGGGTTATTTTTCCTGAATTTGTGCCGGATGCCAGAATTATTTATTTTCCAAAAGGCACCTATTTAGTAAGCGATACTGTTACTTATACAAAAGATACCGTTAAAAATATATTTGATTCAAAACCCGGTTATGAAATGACACGTGGCATTCATTTAATGGGTGAAAGTCGTGAAGAAACTGTTATTAAGCTTGTTGATAATTGTATCGGCTTTGAAGAAGGTTCAAAAAAGCCGGTTATAAGCTATGCTAATGCAGAGGGATGTCTTGAAAAAGAAACTTCGAATGTATCGCAACTTAATATATTAACCGATTTAACTATTGATTGCGGTAACGGCAATGCGGGAGCGGTTGGTTTTAGATTTATAGCTAACAATTCAGGCAGAATTGAAAACGTGACAATTAAAGCCAATGGTGCTGATACGGGTTTACAGCTTGCTTGTGGTTCTGAAGGTGTGTTTCGTAATATTTTGATTACTGGATTTGAAACGGGTATTTATTCTTACAGAGCCTCACTTTGTGCAATAGAAGATATTGAATTTTTAGATATAAGCGGAGCTCCTGTTAATATTGGTGCAGGGGCTACTGTGCTTAATAATATTTGTGCTAAAAATACTGAAAAGTATCGATTTGAAGAGGGGAACGGTGTATATTCGGTATTTGAAGAAAGTATAAATGTTGAAAAAAATAACAATATAGTATATAATATAACTGCTGACGGTGAAATATTTGAAAATGAACAGTATATAGGTGAATCGGTTAAGGTTTGCAAACCGATTATTCCTGCTTGTAGCATCGATGTGAATAACTACGCTACTGTTGAAGATTTTGGTGCCGTTGCTGACGGTAAATTTGACTGTACAGATGCTATTCAAAAAGCATTTAACAGCGGCAAAGAGGTTATTTATTTCACAGGTGGACATTACTTTGTAAATGGAAATATTACTATTCCTGCAACTGTGAAAAAGATAGATTTTATGTTCTGTGATTTCTTTGCAGGGCAAAAGCTTATTGGCGGTGAGATACCCGCTTTATTTACTATAAATGAAGAAAGCACAGAGCCGTTGTTTATTGAGCAACTATATACATTCGAGCAGTTTTATGGCCATTTTCGTTTGATTTGCCATGCCGCAAAGCGTGACGCAGTTTTTAAGGATTTACATACTCAAACTGCCGCCATGTATTTTAATACGGTAGAGGGAAGTAAAGTTTATCTTGATAACTGTGCTTGTACTGTTGGTACATATTCTAACAATTGTATAATTGGCAGAAAAGGTTATGAACCCGAATATTGCCATATGATACCGTATGAATTTCACGGTCAAAACGTAGTTGCTTGGAACCTTAATCCCGAACGTGCAGACGTAGAGGTGCTTAACGATAATTCTGATTTTGTTTGTTATGGATTTAAGGTAGAAGGTCCGGGAACTGCAATTAAAACAATAAACGGCGGCAAAACAAAAGTATTTGTTTTTTCGTGCGGAATCGGCGATATAACGGCTAAAAATCCTTTGTTTGAAAACAAAGATTCAAGCGTTTTACTTTTAAATGGTAAGGTTTTTGGCGTTTGGGATACATTGGATTATAATTTAATTTTAGAATCGAATTATAACGGTGAAATCAAAAAAATATATAAAAAAGAATTGCCTGTTATCACCGGGTATAGGGTGAATTTTACATTGTTCGAGCAATAAATTTTAGGGTGGAAGAGAAATGTTAGCAGAAAAGTTTGATGTTTTTAAAGGAATTGGCGCTTTTGCTGAGCTTGATGACGGTAACAGATATCCGCTTAATCTTAAAAATGCAACAGATTTAGAGCTTGTGTTTGCTGATGAAAATTTAGGTATATATTTTAAAGCAAGCATTGAGGAAGCTTACGGTTGTAAAGTTTTGCGTTATTTTTCCCAATTCAAGCCGCAAAATTTGGGCGAAACAATGGGGCGCAACCATTATAACTATGAGTGTTCTGTTGGCTTGCATATAAAAGATATTGAAGATATTACAAATTTTGTTGCTACATATAATAAAAGCGAATTTTGGGTGCATCCATTTTTTGGAAAGCTTAGTGAACTACCCGCTTTTACTCAAACTATTCTGGCTAAAAGAAAAGAAGATTTACAGTTTTTCACCACCGTTTGCGATAAGGAATTTGTATCTACAATAAAAGGCTTTGAAGACGGGTTTGATATTTACGTATGGAATAATTGTCTGCCAAATAGTGTTGATACAATAGCTCTTGTTTGGGGCGAGGGTAATGATGCATATACATTACCGTATGAAGTAAATAAGAAAACCTTTTCTATATTAGGAAAAGAACCTATTATGAGAACAGATAAGAAATATCCCGAAGTGTTCGAGTATTTGGGTTGGTGCAGTTGGGATGCTTTCCATATGGAAGTCACTCACGATGATTTGATAAAAAAGGCAGAAGAATTTAAAGCAAAGGAAATACCTGTTCGTTGGGCTATTTTAGATGATATGTGGGGAGATGTTCCAAACAATAACATCCCCTCTATGCATTCAAGAGAACTGGATAGTTTTGAGGCCGCACCTGATCGTTTCCCTAAAGGGTTAAAGGGTATTGTATCAGAACTTAAAGAAAATTACGATTTAAAGGTTGGTCTTTGGCATCCTGCTACGGGATATTGGCATGGTATAAACCCGAATTCACAGCTTGCAAAGGATTATGCTGATTTTCTTTATTGGTGTGAAAATAAACAGCTTATTCCTCGCTTTGAAAGGGAAAAGATAGCAGAATATTATGATCGCCAGCACGGTTTTTATAAATCTTGCGGAATAGATTTTATGAAGGTGGATTACCAATCACATTTCCGTTGGTATGAAAAAATGGCTATGCCTATAGGTATGGCGGCTGATAATTTTCATAACGCCGTTGAGCTTGCTAACAATAAGTACTTTAACGGTCAGCTTATAAATTGTATGGGTATGGCAACCGAAAATTTCTGGAACAGAAAAAGTGCGGTTTGTCGTTTTAGTGGCGATTTTATGCCTGAAAACCGCAAGTGGTTTGCAGGTCACATTATGCAATGCAGTTACAACTCTATTGTTCAGGGTAGCGTGTATTACGGAGATTGGGACATGTGGTGGACCGATGATACGCAGGGTATGAAAAACTCGGTTATTAAAGCTATGAGTGGCGGTCCTATATATGTAAGTGATACGCTTGATAGAAGTGTTAAAGCTGTAATAATGCCAACCATTTATAAAGATGGTAGAATTATTCGATTAGAAACTCCGGCACAACCATCGCCTGATTGCTTGTTCGAGGATGCTAGAGAAAGTGGAAAAGCTTTTAAGTTGTTTAACACACATAAAGAAAATGGTATTCTTGCGGTGTTTAATATCGATAAAGATGAAAAAGAAGTTTCTGCTACTGTTTCGGCTAAAGATATGCGAATTGATGAAACAAAAGAATATTGTGTTTATGATTGGTTTGCAAAGAAAGCCTTTAAATTAAAAGGTAAGGATAGCTTTGATTTAACGCTTAAAAATTATGATGATTTTAGACTTTTCCTTTTTGTTCCCATTGTTGACGGTAAGGCTGTAATTGGTCTTGCTGATAAATATATGTCGGTTGCGACATTTGAAAGGTTAGAAAACGGCGAAATTAAGGCTTTTGAAGAGGGCGAAATATTAATATTTAATGCTGAAGAGCTTGATGAAATCTAATTTATATTGCGAGGTATTTTAAATGAAGTTGTATGATTTTATTCTAAATAAAGAACACCACAAATATCGTCACTGTGTTGCTTGGGATTTGGCAAATGAATATTCACAAAAGGGTTTAAGTCCCGTTGAGCGTATGCAAGACAGATTTGCAAAACTTTGCGATGAAGAAAAAGCGGTAATATTAGATGGTGAGCAGATAGTATTTTTGCGTACTGTTTCTAATCTTCCTGCAATTTTTACAGATAAAGAATGGGAAGAGATAAGCTCAAAATATTTTATTCACGA
>JAZREW010000059.1:0-1273 GCA_045661005.1 Acutalibacteraceae bacterium
CACAGAACGACATGGCTACGATCCGACTTTCTGTAAGAAAAGTTCACGCATAGCGGTGTTGATAGCGTCGCACACAAGGTCAGTATTAAGAGCTTCGAGAATTGTTTTACCAACAAGAATTTCAGAAGCCATAGCTGCAGAGTGTGTCATACCAGAGCAACCGATGGTTTCTACCAAAGCCTCTTGAATAATACCTTCTTTAACGTTAAGTGTTAACTTACAGGTTCCCTGCTGAGGAGCGCACCAGCCAATACCGTGTGTAAGACCGGAAACGTCTTTTACTTCCTTAACCTGAACCCATTTGCCCTCTTCCGGAATAGGAGCGGGACCGTGATATGTGCCTTTAGCTAAAGGACACATATTTTCTACTTCATGTGAATAGTTCATATATGTACTCCTTTCAGTTTACATTGCTTAATATTATAACATAGTACAAAATAAAAAACAATAGAAGATTTTTAAAAAATCGACATTTTTTGATTTTAAAATTGTATGTTTTGTTAGTTTGCCCTATATTTTCCACCGTTTAAACATAAAAAAGACCTTATTTTAGTATATCAAAACAAGGTCTTTTGTGTTTTAAAAAATGTTATTTTTAAAAATACTATTCAAGGCAGGAATTGCCGCCGCACAAGCTGTTGCCGATAAATCCTGAACAGATTTAACCACTAACACTTTGTGCGATTTAGAAACAATAGAATGTGTAGCAATGTAATCTTCAAGTCTTTTTGTTATAAACTCAGATTTATATGAGTATTCACCACAAATTATAATTTTTTCTAAATCAAAAAGATTTACCGATGCTACAAATGCAGTTCCTAGTGCATTTACAAGAAAATCTATAATTTTTAAGCTGTTTTCATCACCTAGTATGGCAGAATCTACAATCTGCTCATAAGATTCAAAATTAAACCTTTTTTTAAGGGACGCTAAAGTTGCATATTGTTCTAAGCAGCCACGGTTACCGCAAGCACACTTTTCACCTTCAAAATTAATGCTTATATGACCAAGCTCGCCCGCCCCACCGTGCGAACCACGATATATCTCACCATTTTGAAGCAATGCACCGCCTATACCATCAGAAATAATAACAAATAGCGACCTATTAAGGCTTTCCTTTAAGCTATGGCATTCAGACAACGCCAACGCCACCGCATTATTCTCAAGACAAACCGAACAATTGTAAATTTCGCTTAATTTTTCGGCTATCGGGAAATTATTAAATACTGAAAAATTAGGCGGTTCTAATATTTTGCCGTTTTCATAATCTATA
>JAZREW010000060.1:0-1224 GCA_045661005.1 Acutalibacteraceae bacterium
ATGTATCTGCACGGTATGGAAATTGCTATTGTTCGCACACCCTCACGTGAAAGATGAATAGCACCCGCATCGTTACCACCCGCAACCGCACGCTTTGGTTGACATAATATTCCGCTTTGCAAAGCAGCGTTATAAAATGCACGGTCATAGCTGGTAGCCATATCCATAAAAGATATAGCAGGTCCATTACCTAAATTGCAAACAGATTTATCAAACGGTGTGTCGGCAATATCTGCCGCAGTTGTAGCCTCTAATACAATAGCACAATCAGGATTAATAGCAAAAGACGCAGTTTTAGAACCACGACAGCCTATTTCTTCTTGACTAGAAAAGGAAGCGTAAAAATCGTATTCGCTTGTTGATTTAATAAGATTTATTAAAATAGCGCAACCAATACGGTCGTCAAGCGCTTTAGATAAAAGCTTATTGCCTATTTTTTCAAAGCTACCGCAAATTACTGCACGGTCACCGTAGTTTACATATTTTAATACTTCTTCTTTAGATGTTGCGCCAATATCTATATACAGGCTTTCTGCTTGTGGTAAATCTTCACTTTCTTTTTTGCTTAAAAGATGTATAGGTTTACCGCAAATAACACCTGGTATATTACCGTTTATCTTAACATTGCGGAACATAAGAGCGGCAGTATCAATACCGCCAACAGTTTTGAATTTTAAAAATCCGCTATCGGTTATTCCTGTTATAATTAGACCAACCTCATCTGTATGAGCATTAATCATAACCTTTTTAAGAGGTGCTTTTTCACCCTTTTTAAAAACAATAATGTTGCCAAGAGCGTCGGTATGCCAATCGCAAAAACCGTCTATTTCAGAAATAATAAAATCTCTAACCTTGGTTTCGTCGCCGGAGGTAGCGTCTAACTCGCAAAGCTTTTTAATAAGCTCAGTCATTCATAATACCTCCCGAAATAATATATTCGCAAAGTAAATTACATACGTTTTCTAAATCGTTTATATCTAAAATTTCACAATCGGTATGCATATTTCTGAGCGGAATAGAAAGAGTGCAGGTGGATACGCCTGCACGTGATACAGATATCATATCTGCGTTAGTTCCGCTTCTGGCACCCATGGCTTCAATTTGGTACGGTATTTCTTTTTGCTTGGCAAGTTCCAGCAATTTATTTGAAATTCTACGGTCAAGAGCAGGGGATATACCAATCATACCGCCGCCACCTAATTTTCCGCATTCTTCTTCCGAAAT